>NZ_CP011388.1:0-75000 GCF_001644605.1 Paenibacillus swuensis
AGCATCCGCTCTACCGCTTCTTCATAGCCTTGCAGATCATTGTCTCCGTCATTCCAATCCTCCAAAGCATTCAGCTCATCATCCGATTCATCTTCATCGTCCAAGCCTTCCCATTCCGTGTCATTGCCTTCCCCTTTCGAAGGATGTTGATGGGCTCCGGCCGCATATTCCGCAGGTCCGCCGTCCATCGGGATCTTTACGGAACGATATTCTTGAAGCGGATTATAGCAATGCGGACATATTTCCTCCGGTCCGAATTCAGGATCCCATACAATTTCCGTATGACAGGAAGGACACACTTGATTTTCCATTGAATACACTACCCCCGTAACAAATAATTAACGCCTACAGCAAAAAAAATCACAGCCAACACAAACAACGTTCCCCATAAATATTTCATCGGTGCCCTGATCCCCCGCTAATCTCATTTCAATTCGGCTACGGTAATGCCCGCGCCGCCTTCTCCGTACTCGCCTAACCTATAGCTTTTCACATGCTTATGCCGGCGCAGAAACTCTTGAATGCCCGTACGCAGAATACCTGTCCCTTTACCATGGATAATGTAAACTTGACCCAAGTTCGACATGATCGCTTCATCCAGAAACTGATCCGTCTCCATGATGGCCTCTTCCAGGTTGGCTCCCCTGAGGTCAAGCTCGGTCCGTACTTGCTCGTCTCTCGAACGCTTTACGCTCGCCCCGGCGGATTGCTTCGGCGATTTGACCGCTGGGGTCGGAGAAAGAAGTTCCAGATCGGATTTCTTTACTTTGATTTTCATGATGCCCAATTGAACCATCACTTCTTTGGTATTCACATCTTCGACGACAAGGCCTTTCTGGTTCAGGCTGTACACCATGACTTCATCGCCGGGTCCGATAACCTGGGGTTTGGCTCCCGATTGCCTAGCGTGTGACTTCTGGCGTTTCTCCGGCGTGGCCTGATCCAGTTTACGGCGCACATCCACCAGTTTATGATCTTTAATCGCCGCGCCTTCTTCTGCCGCCATCTTGCGTAAATCCGCGATAATCGACTCGGCTTCCGCTCTCGCCTTCGCCAACGTTTCACGCGCCTGATCTTCCGCTTTCTCCAGTAACTTATCCTTCTGCTGTTCGAAACGAAGCCGCTGCTCCTCGATTTGCCGGCTCTGACGCTCGAGTTCTTCACGCAACCCTTCGGCGGTAATGCGTTCTTGCTCCGCGGTCAGACGATCCTCCGCCAAGGAAGCAATCATGGATTCGACACGTTGATCTTCTTCTTTCACTTGGCCCCGCGCATCATTAATAATGTCCGTAGACAAACCTAACCGTTCGGCAATGGCAAAAGCGTTACTGCGCCCCGGCACGCCGACCAGCAAGCGATAAGTCGGGCTCAGCGTGTTCACGTCAAATTCCATACTGGCGTTAATAACCCCTTTACGCTCATAGGCGTAAGCCTTTAACTCACTGTAATGGGTAGAAGCGATAATGCGGCATCCAAGGCTGTGCATATGCTCCAGAATCGCGATCGCCAAGGCGGAGCCTTCCGCCGGATCCGTTCCCGCGCCAAGCTCGTCCAGCATGATCAGGCTCTTAGGCGTCATATGCTTCAGAATTCCAATGATGTTCGTCATGTGGCTGGAGAACGTACTCAAATTCTGTTCAATACTCTGCTCGTCGCCGATATCCGCGTAGATGGCGTCAAATACACACATCTGGCTGCCTTCTTCAGCGGGAATGAATAAGCCGGACATGGCCATCAGATTTAGCAATCCCACCGTCTTGATGGAAACCGTCTTTCCGCCTGTATTCGGACCTGTGACAATAATGGATGTAAACTGATTACCGATTTCCAAATCCAGCGGGACCACTTTCTCCGCTGCAATCAAGGGATGTCTCCCTTTCTTCAGCTTCAGGTAGCCTCGGTCATTCATCATCGGCCGGCTCGCCTTCTGTTCGTGCGCAAGGCGGGCTTTGGCGAAGATGAAATCCAGCTCCCCCAGAATATCCACATTTATTGTTAATTCTTCTGTCAGCTCAGCCACACGCGCCGTCAACATGCGCAAAATCTTTTCGATTTCACGCTCTTCATTGAGCTTCAATTCGCGGAGTCTGTTATTCATAGTGACAATAACCTCAGGTTCGATAAACAGCGTGGCTCCGGAGCCTGACTGATCATGCACAAGACCGCCGAAGCTGGATCGATACTCCTGTTTTACGGGCACTACAAATCGATCGTTCCGAATCGTAATAATCGGATCCTGAAGCATCTTCTGAATCGAAGATGTACGAATTAGTTGTTCGAGGCGGTCCCGCACCCTGGATTCGCCGTTTCTCAGTTCCTTGCGGATGGCGGCAAGCTCGGAACTGGCGCTGTCCAACACGTCACCCTGATCATCTATACACGCTCGGATTGCTTGTTCCAGCTCACGTCCTTCTTCAAGGAGCTCGAATAAAGCTTCAAGGCTCGGAATCGGATGCTCTTCGGCGGCGCTTTGCAAGTAACGCTTCATCTTGCGCCCCCCATACAGAGTATCGCCGATTTCAAGAAGTTCGGAGCTGTTCAGCATACCTCCAATATGGGCCCGATGCAAGGAAGCCTTAATGTTATGTACTCCCCCGAACGGGGCGGACCCCTTTAGGCGGTCGGTATGATAAGCTTCGTCTGTAGCTTGTAACCGAACCTTCACTTCTTCGAAGCTGGACGACGGAATTAACGTCATCGCCCGTTCTTTGCCCATCGACGTCTGCGCGCGTCCGGTTAATTTATCTATAATTTTGGGAAATTCCATCGTATTCAATACTTTAGCGTTCAATTAGCCCTACACTCCCCTCCCCTACATTATATCCAATCCCTCATTATTACGCCATGATACAACGGTTTTAGTCGATTTTTCCTAACTAAGACAAGCCGTGTTTGGATAACATAGCTGTAAGCAGAACCCACAAGCTCATATTACCGTATTCAGGAGGAAAGCTATGCATTTTCTAGGACATGTTGTGCGATTTATAGTATCTGCACTTGTATTAATGTTCGTTGGTTTTCTCGTGCCAGGATTCAGCGTCGGCGGCTTTTGGAGCGCGTTGTTTCTAGCCCTTGTCATTGCTTTGTTAGGTTGGATTATTGAAGGTGTATTCGGTCGCAGAGTAACTCCGTTCGGCAGAGGGATTGTCGGGTTTTTGGTAAGCGCGTTGGTGATCTGGCTTGCACAATTCATCGTTGGCGATGTCGAGGTTTCCATTATTGGCGCTATATTGGCTGCATTGGTTATAGGGATCATCGATTTGTTCATCCCGGTCGGTTCCATGTCCAGACAACGTTCCAGGTAAGGATCGCGAGGATTTTTAGAAGGATTCATCGTTTTGTAACAGCATAATGCGTCTGTTCGTTGTACAATAAGGGGAGTAGTCTAACTTGTCCAAAAAGGAAGGTGCTCCTCATCTATATGAAAAAGCTCTTATTAACACTGATCTTAACCATTATGTTTTCCGTAGTGGTCTCCGCTTGCGGTACTGCGAAAGAGGCTGAACCCGTACCGGATAACGCTAAGGAAATCAAGATTGTAGCTACCAACTTTGAATTTGATCAACAGGAATATCGCGCCAAAAAAGGGGAAACGGTCAATTTCGTCCTGGACAGCGCTGCCGGCAGCCACGGTGTTAAAATTAACGGGCTGGATGTTAACCTGATGATGAACCGGAATAAAGTCGTCACACTTACGGAAGCCGGAACTTATGAAATTGAGTGTTCAATCATGTGCGGAACGGGTCACAGTCAGATGAAATCCAAATTGATTGTCGAATAACACAAAAACCTCTTCCTTTTCGAAGAGGTTTTTATATTTTCTTAAAACATCTTATAGCCGCCTTTGCGCAGCGCCTGTATGGCATTTCCGCTGAGTACCGCACCTACTAAACCGCCAACTGCCGGAATCCAATCCACGATCGTGTACTCTGCCAAGTTATTCAACATAGCTCCCTTGGTCCAACCTTCATATACCATCCAAGCAACTACGATGATAATTAATAAATATAAAGGAAACCACGTCGTCTTCATTAGCATATTAAGTATGAACCCGATGCCGAACATCATGACAAAAAACAGCACCGTTGCAACTACCAATTGTATCATTAGCCTTACATCTCCTCTACACCCATATTACTTTCTTCAGTGTATCCAGCAGCTCGAATGAAGTCAACGGTTGTCCTGAGCGTTCATCAAATTGTAACGAGGTATGTTTGCTATTTGGTTGTTCCCATTGCTACAATAAGGGAAATATTAAGTACATATAAGGAGCTGACATACATGAGTGAAGCAGCACAAACACTGGAAGGCTGGTACGCCTTGCACGATTTTCGGATGGTGGATTGGAGCGCGTGGAAACGGGCGTCGGAGGATGATCGTCAGGGGGCGCTGGATGAGCTTCATAACCTGCTGGAAGACTGGACGGGGATTGAGAATCGTCAAGAAGGCAGTACCGCGTTCTACAGCGTAGTCGGTCAAAAAGCGGATTTCATGTTCATGCATTTACGTGAAACGCTGGAAGAACTAAACACGTTGGAAACAACTTTCAACAAGACACGTTTAGCCGAATTTACCATTCCTGTATACTCATACGTTTCCATCGTGGAACTAAGTAACTATATGGGCCAACCCGGTACGGACCCTTTGGAGAACCCCGAAGTTGTAGCCCGACTCAAGCCGGCATTGCCTAAGGCGAAGCATATTTGTTTCTATCCTATGAACAAACGTCGTGAAGGTAATGATAACTGGTATATGCTAAGCATGGATGAACGCAAGACGATGATGCGGAGTCACGGCATGATCGGACGCAGCTATGCGGGCCGTGTGAAACAAATCATTACAGGCTCCGTCGGTTTCGATGATTGGGAATGGGGCGTGACCTTGTTCGCCGAGGATGCGTTGACCTTCAAGAAGCTCGTTTATGAAATGCGTTTTGACGAAGTTAGCGCAAGATACGGCGATTTCGGTTCCTTCTATGTAGGCAACTTATTGGACGGGGAGAAATTCGCGCAACAAATGAAAGTATAAAGATACAAAGAGCTGCACCGTCATTGAACGGGTGCAGCTCTTTGTATGAATGCGGCGGCATAATTAAACACTTCATCCCGCTCCGGCTCGTTAAAAATTTCGTGATATAACCCGTCCCACTCTTTATATTCTTTATCCTTTGTAGCTACCATGTCATACCATCGTTTTACGGCATGTTTATCCACAACCAGGTCTGACCCTCCTTGCATGACCAGTAACGGAATTTCAGGAAATGACGCTGAATGCCTATGCGCTGCCGCTATCGCTTGTGTAAACTCCCAGTACCACCTAAGGCTGACCTTCCCTACCTTTAACGGATCCTTCTTGAATTGCGAAGCAATGGAAGCATCTCTGGTCAGTTGCTCCTCGCGAATTCCTGTGGAAGCGCTGAAAGAAGGGAATACAGGATGCAGCCATTTAACAGCCGTTTCGACAAATTTGGGAGGAGGCTGCACTGTACCCAACCCCGGAGAAGACAGAATGAGCGCTTGAACGGGTAAATCCGCATGTTCCGACATCGTTTGAATGGCAATAAGTCCGCCCATGCTGTGACCCAGCAGAATGACAGGCTTCTCATCTTTACGCGAATCGATAATCCACCCTTTGACAGCATCGGTATAGTCACTGAAGCGTTGCACATGCCCTCTAATTCCGGGCGAAGTGCCATGACCGGGCAGATCGCCGTTTACAACCCGATATCCTTCACGATTCCATTGGTCTTTAAGCCAATGGTATCTGCCGTGATGTTCACCTACACCGTGCACCATAACAACTGTACCTTTTGAATACGCAACGTCCCATATGTTCATCCGGCGATTCCTCCACTAGCTTCTACCACAATATTTTTTTGGATGTCGTTACAGCTACGGCTCCTCCGGTCAGCGCAAGTTCAACATCTTCCCGAGTACGGATCAGGCCGCCCGCGATGACAGGTACCCCGGTTGTTTCCCTGATTTCCTGAATGATATGCGGCATAATGCCCGGTAAGACCTCTACAAAATCAGGCTTCGTCTTCGCAATCTGCACATAACTGTTTTCTAAAGCCAGCGTGTCCAGCAGAAATATACGCTGTATCGCAATAAGGCCCTTTTTCTTGGCCGTCAGTAATACATTGTTTCTTGTTGAAATAATGCCGGCAGGCCGCACTTCCTGAGCCAGAAATTCAGCGGCGTATTCATCCGATTTGAGCCCGTCGATTAAATCCGCATGAAGGAACAGCTTCTTGCCGCTTTGTCCCGCCCTGGTTACAATGGCTTTCACTTGAGCCACATGCACGTTCAACAAAACCAGATGTGTGTAATCTGTGCGCAATGCGGCATCGAAATCCTTCAAATTTCGTATCGCCGGGATAATAGATTGATTCCATTCGGTCATGTCCATATCTCCTATGTTCAGGTAGTAGGTATGGTCTTATCATAACCTAAATCAAGAGGATGATGGAACTACGGCAGCCTGTATTTCTTTCGCAAGCTCCGCGCGGTATTTCGTCTCTTGATCGGCTGACCAGCCCAGATGACGGGACATTAATGAAATGACTCCTTCTTGCCAGCGTCTGACCCAAGTGATATCAAAGAACAGGGCGCCGGTTCTGCGAATAAAGAAGTCCGCGGGAGTCAGGGTTTGTTCGTACTCCATACTGTACATCAACGCTGCATAAAGTTCCTTCGGCATCCCGCCGTACTCTTCGTCCTTCATAGAAAGCATTCCCCATACGCTGTCCACATTGGTTCCGTAGCGGCGCACCAAACTTTCAGCCTCGGTTCCATTCAAGCCTTGTCGCCTAAGCTCGGCTGTCTTTGTTTTCAAGAAGTCCGGGTACCTCACCGAGCCTCCGAAATCTCCTCCTGAAAGGGGTAGATGTTTCGTGGAAGAAGCGGGATACACACCGCGCCCCTCCTCCTTTAACTCTTTTGCCAACAAATCCGTGACGGTTTCCGCCATTTTGCGATAGCCCGTTAATTTGCCGCCGGCAATGGTAATCAGCCCTGAGTCCGAGCGGAAAATTTCGTCTCTGCGCGAAATTTCCGAGGGCGATTTCCCTTCCTGATAAATAAGAGGGCGTACACCCGCCCAACTGGATTCCACATCCGCTTCGGTCAGTCGAATGCTTGGGAACATGTCATTAGCTGCGCGCAGTATGTAGGCGCGGTCTTCCTCAGACATCGTTGGATGCTTGGGATCGGCTTTATAATCGGTATCGGTTGTCCCGATATAAGTTTTACCGTCTCTCGGAATAGCGAACACCATGCGGCCGTCAGGGGTATCGAAATAGACAGCCTGCTTCAGCGGGAAACGAGACGCGTCGAACACAAGATGGACGCCTTTGGTCAGGCGCAACGTTTTGCCGCGCTTGGAACGGTCCATCTCGCGGATTTCATCTACCCATGGGCCCGTCGCGTTAACAACTCGGTGTGCTCTTATCGTAAACGTCTCGCCGGTAACCTCGTCCCGGGCTTCAACTCCGCATAACTTCCCTTGTTCGTAAAGCAGCTTATCCGCGCGTACGTAATTCAATGCGGTAACGCCCGTTTCGGCCCCCTTCTTCATTACTTCCATGGTCAGACGCGCATCATCCGTTCGATACTCAACATAATACCCTCCTCCCTTTAGACCCTCTTTCTTCAAAAGCGGCTCCCTGCGCAATGTCTCTTCGGGAGAGAACATAACTCTGCGTTCTTTACGCTTTACGCCAGCCAGATAATCGTACACTCGCAGACCGATGGATGTGCTGAAAGCTCCGAAAGTACCTCCGTGATAGAACGGCAACAGCATCCATTCCGGCGTTGTGACATGGGGCGCGTTCTCGTACACGACAGCACGCTCTTTACCGACCTCAGCCACCATCTTCACTTCGAATTGCTTTAAATACCGTAAACCGCCGTGGACAAGCTTTGTGGACCTGCTGGACGTGCCTGAAGCATAGTCTTGCATTTCGATTAATGCCGTGCTCATGCCTCGGGTCTGAGCGTCTAAAGCGATTCCCGCACCGGTGATCCCGCCCCCTATAACCAATACATCAAAGTGTGTTTGTTTTAACTGCTTGATCCGTTCCGTCCTGTTTTTGCTTGAGAAATGATGTTGTGTCATATGAATTCTCCTGTCCGATATCTCTATTTTTTATGGATATGTGGCAAAAGAAAACCGCAAAAGTCCCCCGGCTGCAGTACTAGCCGACGGCTTTCGCGGTTTCTCCGATTCTCCAACCTGTGTATGATGTTGTCTTTTAGTCTTCCTGCCGGAACGCTTGGGCCGCATGTACTGCCCGCTTCCAACCCTTATACAGCTTATGTCTCTGTTCCTCAGGCATCGATGGTTTATAGGTAGCCCCAACAGTCCATTGATTCGCAATCTGTTCGCGGCTGCTCCAATAGCCTATCGCGAGTCCGGCGAGATAGGCCGCGCCAAGCGCTGTCGTTTCATTGACTACCGGCCGTTCTACAGGGACGCCGAGAAGGTCGCTTTGAAACTGCATGAGCAGATCGTTCCGCACGGCCCCGCCATCCACCCGGAGCATCTTCAGCTGAATGCCGGATTCCTCTTCCATGACATCCAGCACGTCTTTGCTCTGATATGCTAAAGCCTCTAAAGTGGCCCGGATGAAATGTTCTTTTGTTGTGCCGCGTGTCAGCCCAAAGACGGCTCCTCGGGCTTCGCTGTCCCAATAAGGAGTGCCGAGCCCGACAAAGGCGGGCACAACGTACACCCCTTCCGTGGACTGTACCCGTTTAGCATAGGATTCACTGTCAGAAGCGGATTTAATCATCCGCAAACCGTCCCGCAACCATTGCAAGGCTGAACCGGCTACGAACACACTTCCCTCAAGCGCATACTCCACTTTGCCTCCGTAACCCCAAGCCAGCGTCGTTAACAGCTTCTGCTCGGACCGGATCGGCGACTCCCCTGTGTTCATTAGCATGAAACATCCTGTACCGTAAGTATTCTTAACCGAGCCTTTCTCATAACAGGCTTGACCAAACAACGCCGCTTGCTGATCTCCCGCCATCCCGGCAATAGGCACTTTCTGACCGAAGAAATGATGCTCAATCGTATGAGCGTACACCTCGGAAGATGAACGCACTTCCGGCAGCATTGAAACAGGAACATCAAGAAGCTTTAACAGCTCTTCATCCCATGACAACTCATAGATATTATACATTAACGTTCTGGAAGCATTGCTGTAATCCGTCATATGAACACGGCCGCCGCTTAACTTCCACAGAAGCCAGGTGTCAATGGTTCCAAACAGCAATTCACCGCGTTCCGCCCGCTCACGCGCGCCTTCCACGTGATCCAGTATCCACTTCACCTTCGTGCCTGAGAAGTAAGGGTCCAGCAGCAATCCCGTCTTCATGCGAAACAGTTCTTCGTGCCCTTGCGCCTTCAGATCATCGCAAATTTGGGCCGTTTGCCGAGATTGCCACACGATGGCGTTATACACGGGTATACCGGTTTCACGATCCCATACAACGGTCGTTTCTCGCTGATTGGTTATCCCTATCGCTTTAATTTGCGACGGATTGATGTGCCCCTTGGAGAGAACACTTGCCATGACGCCCAGGACGGAAACCCATATATCATTTGCGTTATGTTCGACCCAGCCGGGCTTTGGGAAATGTTGCGCGATTTCCTGCTGCGCTGTATCCTCTATCTCACCATTTTGATTAAAGATAATCGCGCGTGTGCTCGTTGTCCCTTGATCGAGAGACAGAATATAAGAAGGTTCCATAAAGCAAACACCCTTTCCTATTCGGAATAAAAAAAGCACAGACGCTCCCTATATTAGGGGGTACGCTGTGCTCTTTCATTTCTCCGACACATATATGAACTTATCATTAACTATACCGTTGGTTAATCATGTTGTCAAACGTGAAGCATGCTGAAGTCACACTTCAATCTTCGTCATCCTCCGCCTGAATCCTTGCCAGTTCTTCAGCCATTGCTTTCTGCCGAAGATATAATTCCGTGTCCCTGTCCCGTTGTCTCCCCTTCTCCTTCAACCGTTCAATCGCCGGCTGAATCAAGAGGTCGATTTCCTTCTGTACCGGGGACGACAAATCATGCCGGCTCTGGGATTCGAGGTACTGCCCGACTTCAATTAATGCATTATAACGGTTTAATTCATCCCGGGTCAACAACCCTCGCACCTGCACACTGCAGTGTCTCATGACAGGTCCTTAGAAGAACTTGCCTTTCTTCAGAACTAACGGAATACCGCCAATGATAAACAAGTAGCGGATATCAATCAGCTTCTTCACTTGCGCTGCCCAGAAGCCTTTAACCTTCTTGTCCCCGACAAGTCCGATTGCTTCGCCTTTACCTAAGGAAGCAACGGTACCCTTGCTCTTGTACTCGAAGCCTTTCAGGCTGGAGTTACGAATCGAAGCCACCAGGTTCTGCGCGCATACAACCCCTTGTTGCATGGCAATTTGAGCTGTTGGAGGATAAGGACGGTTCTCAGGTGAAATCACAAGGGAGCCGTCGCCTACGATAAACACGTTATCATGTCCCGGAGCGCGAAGGAACTCATCCACTTTCACACGTCCGCGCATGGCTTCAAAGCCTGCTTCTTCAATAAGACGATTACCGCGGATACCGCCGGTCCAGATGACGGTTTGGGATTTAATGAATTCGCCGTCAGCCAACTGAACGCCTTCCGGTGTGCATTCTTTAATCGCGGTAGCGATCTTGAACGTAACGCCCTTCTTCGTAAGAACATTCATCCCGTACTCGACCAGTTCAGGATCAAAGCCTGGTAATGCTGTCGGAGCCGCTTCTACGTTGTAAATCTTCACGAGGGAAGGATCCACATCGAAATCTTTGCATAGCTGCGGAATGCGGTCCGCCAGTTCTCCGATAAACTCGATTCCTGTAAAGCCTGCGCCGCCTACGACGAAAGTAAGGTAATCCGTACGGCGAGGTTCTTTCTTATATTTAGCAAATTGATACTCAATATGTTCTTTAATGTGACGAACCGAGTTGATGCTGCGGATGTTCATCGCGAACTCGCCCAGACCCGGAATGCCGAAAGTTTCAGGCTCTCCGCCCAAACCGATAACGAGATAATCGTAAGACAGCGTACCGTCTTCCAAGATCACCTTTTTGTCCTGCGTACGAATTTGAACAACGGTCGATTTGACAAAATCAATTTTGAATTCATCAATCAGCTTCAGGATGTTCACGCGAGCGTTCTCGAAGTGATCCGTTCCTGCCGCAGGCATATGAAGATGTGTTGTAATATAATGATAATCATGCTTATTCACCAATGTTACATCGGCTTCATTGTAGTTCAGTTCCTTCTGCAGGCGAAGTGCTGTAATAATTCCGCCATACCCCGCTCCGAGGATGACGATTCTTGGTATACGGCTCATAGTGCGTGATCCCTTCCAATCCATTCCTAAGATTTTTATATATCTATATTTTAATGTAAACCGCTAAAGAAAGATATTGTGAAAAATTACACAAATCATTGTAAAATCGACAAACTTTTTGTAAAAACACTCTGATAATCATAGCTCTCTGCATGCAAAAAAACAAGCACTTTTTGATTGGAAAAATTCCATTTTTAAGGGCAATATTGCATTTATAACATTTTCTTATCTGTAGGTTTCCCTATTTCTTTCACGAATCCGTAGGTTTATAATGGTAACTGTATGGTTGGCAGCTAAAGAGAGAACAAAAAATTTACGGAGGTGCGGAAATTGTCAGACAATCAACAATCCACTAACCAAACGGATATCGCCGTCATCGGAGGCGGCCCCGCGGGTATGTTCGCGGCGTTCTACGGAGGCATGCGTCAGGCATCGGTGAAAATCATTGAGAGTATGCCGCAATTGGGAGGACAGCTCGCCGCGTTGTATCCGGAGAAGTTCATCTATGATGTGGCCGGTTTTCCGAAGGTCACCGCGCAAGACCTAGTCAATAATCTGCGTACGCAAATGAATCATTTTCAAACCACAATTTGTCTGGAAGAGAAGGTTCAAAGTGTAATCAAACGCGGTGAGCGCGATTTCGAAATTATTACCGACGTGAGCACGCACTTCGCTAAATCCGTCATCATTACGGCTGGAGTTGGCGCATTCGAACCCAGAAAGCTGGAGTTCCCTGAAGCCGCACAATACGAGAAGAAGAACCTGCATTACTTCGTGAATGATCTTCAAGCCTTCGCCGGACAGAAAGTACTGATTACAGGCGGCGGAGATTCCGCAGTGGACTGGGCGCTCATGCTTGAACCAATTGCCGAACAGGTCACACTCGTGCATCGCAGGGATAAATTCAGAGCGCATGAACATAGTGTAGAGAATCTGTTGAATTCCAAAGTTCAGATCATGACTCCTTATGAAGTAAGCGGCCTTGCCGGCGCGAACTTCATTGAGAAGGCTACACTGACACACAGTAAAACCGGAGAGGTAACGGAATTAGACGTAGATGCGGTAATCGTGAACTACGGCTTCATTTCGTCCCTCGGACCGATTGCCGAGTGGGGTCTTGAGATTCAGAGCGGCTCCATTGTAGTGGATTCCCGTATGGAGACGAACATCCCCGGTATTTTCGCAGCTGGAGATATTACAACTTACCCTGGGAAGCTGAAACTAATTGCCGTAGGATTCGGTGAAGCGCCAACGGCCATCAACAATGCGAAAGTATACTTTGATCCGGATGCGAAGCTGTCGCCGGGTCATAGCTCCAACATGAAATTCTAGCAAGGTGGGCACGCTAACTCCAAGGATTTAATGTGGAGGAGGCGTGCCTTTTGTCTACGATGTGTCCCGTCTGCAACGGACTGGAAGTGCTGCAAGCCGCTTGTGGATCCTGTGGCAGCTTGGCCCAGGATTGCGGAAAGTATAATGATTACATCGGGCCCTATGAACCCTATAGACAGATTGAAGATTTGAAACTTACAAACGGTTGGATCGATTACAGCCAGGGAACATGTGTCCATGTTACGTATTGTAGTCAATGCGGTGGCATAGCCGATAGCGCGGTCCAGGAGTGGACCTTGTAATTGCATGGGAAAGGGCCTTCGTGAAGAAGGCCCTTTTCTTTGTCCTTATGCGCCTTGCAGCTGGACTTTTATATTTAAATTGCGTCGTCTGATTTCGGCAAGCAGTAAATGAATAAAATCTTGTTCCAGCTTTAAGTCCAAGGCTCGTACATAACTGTCTAAGAGCACTTCGTTGCTGATTCCGTGCATATCACCTCCACCTTTCGATTCTTTGTTATCAATCGGGTATCATCCCTGTATTAGGACAGGTTCTAAGGAGGTAACGGATGATGTTTCCATATCTTAACATGCCGTTCAATGAAGAACAACCGTTCGGTTATCCACAACAACATGTTAATATACTGTGTATAACCTGTGTGCAAAACAATGAAAACCAGCATATTCCTATGTGAATTATGTGTATAACGTTATGCACAGGAATATAATACGATTCATGATAAATTAGTTTAATAGACTTTTCATAGATTCATAGTTTACATTTTTAATCTCATTAACAAACGAAGAGGCCCTCGTTAAAGGGCCCCTTCGTAACTTAAAGTTTAAATTAAGGATTTACTTTCGTTTTGAACGTTTGTTTACCGTCTACGAATTCAAGCACAACAGCTGATTTTACAGGGTCATGCGTTTCGTTCAACGTGATTACACCTGTTGCCAGCTTCAGATCTTTCGTGCCGGCAAGCGCTTCTTTCAACTTCTCAGCATCTGTGGATCCCGCGCGTTTGATTGCGTCAGCAAGCAATTTTACAGAATCGTAACCAAGTGCCGCTAGGCCATCCGGTACTTCATCCGCATTCGCTTTCTTGAATGCATCAATGAAGGATACGATTTCATCAGACTTGTCATCCGCTGCATAGTGGTTGGACATGAACGTGTTTTTCAAAGCTTCAGCGCCGGCGATCTCAACCAGTTGCGGGGAATCCCAGCCATCGCCGCCCAGGATCGGTACTGTGATCCCCATTTCGCGTGCCTGCTTAATGATTTTACCAACTTCTTCATAATAACCAGGTACGTAGATTACGTCTGGACTTTTCTCTTTCATACGCGTCAATACGGCTTTGAAATCCGTATCTTTTTGTTGGTAAGACTCATCGCTTACAATCGTTCCGCCACCAGCGGTGAATGTTTCTTGGAAGAACTTTTGCAAACCTTTGGAGTAATCACTTGAAGTATCAATGTACATCGCTGCCGTCTTCGCTTTCAGATCATTCAAAGAGAAATCAGCCATAACTTTTCCTTGGAAAGGATCGATAAAGCAAGCGCGGAAAATCCACTCATTTACTTTGTTCGTTCTTTCGTCAACCGTTACTTTAGGGTTTGTAGCAGAAGTTGTGATCAAAGGAATTTTCTTCTCCATTGCTACCGGCACGGCGCCTAATGTATTGGTGGAAGTAACCGGTCCGATCAATGCAACTACATTGTCGTTGGAAATAAGTTTCTGAGCTACACGCGTGGATTCTTCCGGTTTGGAAGCATTATCCGCTTCAACCAACTCAATCATCTTGCCGTCGATTCCGCCCGCGTCATTGATTTCCTTAACTGCGAGTTTAACACCTTTCATGGAAGAGTTACCGAATGAAGCTTGTCCACCCGTCATTTCAAAGTTGGTACCAACCTTGATCACTTCTGCAGATGCTCCCCCGCCGTTATTGCCGCCGGCATTGGCATTCGTTCCTCCGTTGCCGTTGTTGCCGTCCCCGCTGTTACAGCCAGCCAATACCCCTAATGCCAATACGCATGATGCCAGTATGCCTGTCATTTTCTTGTTCATGCTTCTCTCTTCCCTTCCCTATCATGTAATAGTATTACTGGGTGAATCCGCTGTTCTTTTTATGTGTTAAAAAAAGAGAGCACGTCGTTAGTGGCCGAGATAAGCCAGTTTAAGCTCCTCCGATTGCAGGAGTTCGTTCGCGTCGCCTGAAAGCACGATATTGCCGGTTTCGAGCACGTAAGCTCGATGCGCTACTTTCAGCGCTTGATTCGCATTCTGTTCAACCAGCAGAACCGTGGTTCCCGCGGCGTTGATTTCTTGCACGGTACGGAAAATATCCTGCACCAACAACGGTGCGAGTCCCATGGAGGGCTCATCTAGAAGAAGCAGCTTCGGTTTGCCGATCAGTGCCCGCCCCATGGCCAGCATCTGCTGCTCACCGCCGGATAAGGTGCCGGCTTGTTGCTTTCTACGCTCCAACAAACGAGGGAAACGTTCATAAACACTGGAAATCCCCTCCTTCGTCTCCTGATCACTGCGCAAATATCCGCCAAGTTCCAGGTTTTCTTCAACCGTTAAATTCGCAAATACTCTACGACCTTCCGGACAGTGTATCAAGCCAGCGGCAACGATGGACTGAACAGGATTGCCGCCGATGGATTTACCAAGAAACTGAATCGTCCCGCTTTGCGGCTTCAACAAACCCGATAACGTCTTGAGAAGGGTGGATTTCCCTGCTCCATTCGCTCCGATTAAAGTAACAACTTCCCCCTCATTAACCGTGAGGCTTATATTCTTCAGAGCATGAATCGCTCCGTAATAAACATTCAAATTCTCTACTTGCAACATAGGCTACGCCTCCTTCCCTAGATATGCTTCAATGACTTTAGGGTTGTTCCGGATTTCCAGAGGTGTGCCATCAGCAATTTGGATGCCCCGATCCAACACGTAGATCCGGTCACAAACACCCATCACAAGAGACATATCATGTTCGATTAACAGAATCGTCATCTTGAATTCCTGTCGGATCCAGCGAATCAATTCCATTAATTCCTTGGTTTCCTGTGGATTCATTCCAGCCGCAGGCTCATCCAGCAGTAATAGCTTAGGATTAGAAGCCATGGCCCGGGCAATTTCCAGACGACGCTGATTTCCGTAGCTTAAATTCATCGACTGTTCATCCCGCAGATGATCCAGCTTAAAGATCTTTAACAATTCTCTGGCGCGCTCGCGGATTTCGGATTCCCCTTTGAAATATCTTGGCAATCGAACTAGAGATGAAAGAACGCCGTGTTTAGCGTGCTGGTGATAGGCGATCATCACATTCTCTTCTACTGTCATGGAGCTGAATAAGCGAATATTCTGAAACGTCCTGGAGGCTCCCCGATGGCTGATCTTGTATGGCTTCATGCCGCCAATGGATTCGCCGGCCAGTAAAATCTTTCCTTCTGATGGTTCATAAACACCTGTTAACAAATTAAAGAGAGTCGTCTTGCCCGCGCCATTGGGGCCGATTAAGCCGACGAGTTCACCGTCAAAGATTTCAATATTAATGTCGGTTAGAGCCTTCAATCCCCCGAAAGACCGGCTGGCTTGTTGAACATCAAGAAGAGCTACGGACGGATTCATCGGACTTCTTCCCCTTTCGTTTGAACAGATCCAGTGTGAACTCACGAGTACCGAGCAAGCCCGATGGCCGGAAGATCATCATTAGAATCAATACCAAAGAGTAAATGATCATGCGAATTTCCGGGAAATCTTGCAGCCAAGTGAACAGCAAGGTTAGTACAATTGCGCCAAGGATTGCGCCAGAGGTGCTTCCCAATCCGCCAAGAACTACAATGACAAGAATTTCAAAGGATTTAATAAAGTTAAAAGAGGTCGGTGTAATGACATAAAACTTGTGAGCCGACAAACCACCTGCCACTCCGGCGAAGAAAGCCCCAATAACAAATGCGATGACCTTATACTGCGTCGTGTTTATGCCCATCGCTTCCGCGGCAATCTCGTTCTCCCGAATGGCGATACAAGCCTTACCGTGAATGGAATTAACGAAATTACTGATTAGAACAACGGTCAAGAAAGTGAAAACGAACACCCAAGTCCAAGATGACTGGGTAGGAATACCGCTTAAGCCGGATGCTCCGCCGACATATTCCGTATTGAGCAATACGATACGGATAATTTCACCGAAGCCGAGTGTGGCCATCGCCAGATAATCACCTTTAAGTCGGAGCGACGGAATTCCGATCATCATCCCGAACACCGCGGCCAGACATCCGCCCGCGATCAGCGCCACAGGGAACGGAACGTTAAAATCGAGTGTCAGGATTGCCGACATATAAGCGCCAACGGACATAAAACCCGCATGCCCCATCGAAAATTGTCCGGTAAAACCATTAATTAAATTAAGGGAAACCGCAAGAATTATATTGATACAAATCAAGATGATCGTGGACTCTGCCACATCATTCAAGACACCTTGGTTAAACAAGAGTTGAATGACAACGTAGATGACAAAAGCTGCGGCGGAGCCTACCCAGAAATTGCGACTGTTCTTAAACATGGCCCCCACCTACACTTTCTCTCGGACGTTCTTACCGAACAATCCGGACGGTCTAAAGATGAGAATTAGGATCAGAACCGCGAATACAACGCCGTCACGCCACAGGGAGTACCCTACCGAGGTTACGCCTGTCTCGATAACGCCTAACAACAATCCGCCTACCAGAGCTCCCGGCACACTGCCAATTCCGCCAAGAACAGCGGCGACAAACGCCTTCAAGCCCGGGATGACACCCATTAACGGATCGACCGAGTTGTACGTCATTCCGAAGATGACACCCGCCGCGGCTGCCAATGCTGACCCAATGGCGAACGTGTAGGAAATGGTCCGATCCACGTTGATTCCCATTAATCTGGCGGCTTCCAAATCATACGACACTGCGCGCATCGCCTTACCCGTCTTCGTGAAGTGCACGATATATTGGAGAACAACCATTAAAATGACGGTTACGACCAAAATCATCACTTGGTTGGAATCCACCTGAACAGAACCGAACAAGTTAAATTGCTGTTTCTCCAGAATTTCCGGGAAGCCTTTAGCTTGAGGTCCGAGTATGTATATGCCCCCGTTCTCAAGCAGGAACGAAACGCCCACGGCCGTGATAAGCACCGCGATCCGGGAAACTTTACGTAGAGGCTTATAAGCCGTTCGCTCGATTACAACGCCAAGCACCGCACTTGCCGTCATTGAAATAATCAACGCCCCGATAAACACGACCATGGGCGGAAAGCCTTGTGCGGCCAAGATCTTCGCTGTAAATAACCCAACAAACGATCCGACCATAAATACATCGCCATGCGCAAAATTGATCAACTTGATAATGCCGTAAACCATGGTGTATCCGAGTGCTATAAGTGCGTAAATACTGCCAACGGAAATCCCGTTAATGATCTGCTGGATGATATAGTCCATAGTGAGCACCCCTGATTATGTGTTATAAAAAGTAACATTTCTTCTGTGTGTAAAGGTTTACATACTCACCCCATTTTATGTAAGCGCTTCTTGTTGTCAAACAATTCAAAATATCTGAATATTATGTTAGTTATAGTAACACGGTGACAGAATTGTGTCACTACCCTTGTATATGATTTTGAAAAAAAATTAACCATTGTTTAAAAAAGCTGTATGCACGAACAAAAAACGCCGAACGTATTCGTTCGACGTCTTGGGATGATTCCATTATTGCGGTCTAGTATTGACTTCAAATATCCAAATATGCCCGCTGCGGTCGATGCCGTAATCGAAACCTAATAACGTGATACCTGGAAATTTGTTCTCAAGCAGCTGAGAGCAGATTCGCGTTATTCTCTTCATTTCATTTTTCTTGGTTCGAACGGATTTCACGGATAAAGACCGGGCAATTCCCTGCGCCGCGGTTAGTTGCGTGCCGCCTCTGCACAGATTCGTGACGAATAGACCTGGACGGGCCAGTCTTCCTACCAATGCGCGAAAGTGCCAATGGGCGCCGATCTTCTGCACTTTAACACGGTAATCAATCGGTCGTCCGGATATCGTTGCGAGGTGAATGGTGCGCTGAATCAAATATCTGCGCTTCTTGCGCACCTGATTAATGTGCGCCGTCAAAGCTACGAAACTAAGCTCGGTTCTTCGCTTCTGGTAATAGAAGAAAGAATATGTGTTACCCGTCTTGCTTACTTTAATGACACCACGACCGCCGGCGCCCACTACAGGCTTCATGACGACAGATCCATACTTGTTTAACATGGATTGCAGCGATTCATTGTTATAGATTCTGGACTCCGGTATATGCCCGGAGACACGGCTGTCACTTAGCAGGACGGCGGTCTTGGCCCATTTGCTGGCCAATTGCCTTCCTTGAGATATCGTTGCCATTCCTTCAGGCGCCGGCGTATGCGTCGGTATATGCTGCGGCGGCACTTCCTGAATCGAAGCGGTTTCCTCCTCGGGGACAGCTTGAGTTACCGCTTCAGGAGCGACTTCAGGAGACTGAAATTCCTCCATGTGCAACTCTCCTTTGCTTGTCATTGTACTCTAAACATATTCATCAGAGACAGTCGTCTCCTGTATGTTTATCTTTGTACAAAGCCCTATTTTGCATAGAGTGGGAGAACTGCGGAGAAAGTTTGGCTGATGCCTATTCAGAAAATTACACTTGATTATAAGTTATCGAAATACGAGCGATACGTGTTGGAAAACTCATAGTTGTTATACTTATCCCAATTGATCGACCAAGTCATTAACCCTCTAAATCCACCGTACCCGCCCGACGTTTGCAGCTGATAAGCGCCGCCGTAGGATTGACCCTTGATCAGATAATTCAGCGCCTTCTGCACATCCGCCGTGGAAGTGTATCCGCCTCCCGCTGCCCCTCGGGAAGCCGGAAGTCCAATCGCGACTTGTTCAGGGCGCAGAGACGCGAACATATTCGCCTGATTACGCGCAACCGGGAAACCCTTAAGCAACATTTCGGCCATAGCCACTTGGAAATCAGCTGTACCTTGGGAATAGGAGCGACCATCCAACCCTTCCATCGCACCGCTGTTATAATGTTGAACGTGAATGTAATTTAGTCGGTCCCTCAGCGCATGGATTACAGGCAGGTAAGCGCCCCATGGACCGCCATACGCGATGAGTCCCCCTTGCACATAAGCCGTTTCCGGCGCCATGGTCAGCTCGAAGCCCGGACCGAACGCATTTAGCACCTCACGGGTAGCTGATATTAAATTCACTACTTTGGGTGTTGTCGGGTTTTTGTAATCGGTATCGCCGCCGTTCAAGGACAAGGAGCTTCCTTCGAGGTCAATATCAATTCCGTCAAAACCATAGGTTTGAATAATCGATTTTAACGAGTTCACATAATTTTGTTTGGCCGCTGCCGTATTCAACTCCACCGTTGCGTTGGCTCCCCCGATGGAAATATGCACTTTCTTTCCGAGGCTTTGAAGATATGCTATATCCGACTTGAATTCGGCTGGCGTCGCATTGAACGGAGCAAACGTTAACGTAGCATGGTCGCTTAAAGTCTCTGCAAATGAAACGTTGATCACATCGTATTTGGGGGACACGTCGCGCAAGCGAATGACGGTTGAGCCGTTATCGAAATTATGCCAATACCCGACGAGAATTTTGGCGCCGGTTGGTTGCGGGTTTGTTGTACTGGTTCTCACGCTGAGCACGGCGCTTGCCGCGGACAAGTTCCCAGCCGCATCCTTGGCCTTCACAGTAAGACTGTAGGTGGTGTTCGCGGCCAGCCCAGTCACCGTGAACGAGGTTGCGCCGCTGCCCGTCGTACTTCCGGCGAGCGCCGAGCCGTTGTAGACGTTGTAGCCGGTCACGGCTACATTGTCCGTGGAAGCGTTCCAGCTCACAGCGATGCTGGAGCTTGTCACCGCGCCCGCGGACAATCCGGCCGGAGCCGACGGAGCCTGCGTATCCGGCGGCGGCGTAGTGCCGGACGTCGTAGCCGTCACGGCATTGCTGGCTGCGGAGATATTACCCGCAGCGTCCTTGGCCTTCACGGTAAACGTGTAGGCCGTGTTGGGGGGCAGGCCAGTCGCGGTGAAGGCGGTACCTGTCACCGTGCCGGCCAAAACGGTGCCGCGGTATACATCGTAACCCGTGACACCGGTGTTATCCGAGGACGCCGTCCAGGATAAGGCGATGCTCGTGTTCGTTACAGTGCCGGCGGATAAAGCGCCCGGTGCGGTTGGCGCTTGCGTATCCGGCGGTGGTGTGGTGCCGGATTGCTTCTGCCATAGGGCGGGAACAACAGGAGGCTCCCAACCGGTCAGGGAGGTGTGCGCTTGGATACACTTGTAAGTGCTGCCGCTATACGTAACAAAATCATTAATCTTATATGGCGTGTTCGGCGCCCATTCCGATGCGCCGAAGGCTGTTACGGGAAAGATGGAAAACATCAGGACGATCAACAGGATCATGGCAATGCCTTTGCGTTTCATAAAATTACTTCCTCTCATTTGATATTTTGGAGGTTTCTAAACGATACGCGGTCATCCATAGAAGGATCTTTTTGTTGCAGTTACCCCCTCCCGTCCAAAATAAGGAATCCATGCTCACAAGTTCATTTCAACATAGTAAAGCGCTTTCAGTAAGGGATAAATTTAAAGAATTGAGGGAGAAATACGTGGAATTAGTTTACATGATTTATACAAAAAGAAATTGAAAAGCGAATAACGTAAATTTTCCGTTATGTTAAAAATAGAAATAAAAAAGCTCTTAAGCCTAATGGCCTAAGAGCTTCTTCAATAAAATTAGCAATCGCTGTCCGGCTTGCCCGCATCATCCGCTGTGCGGAAAGAAGATCCGCAGCCGCAAGTGGCTGTCGCGTTCGGGTTGTTAATCGTAAATCCGCCGCCCATGGCAGATTCCTTGAAATCAATCTCCACCCCGTTCAAATACTTCACGCTCTCGCCTTCCACAACGACCTTCAGGCCGTTCACATCCAATTCCTGATCTTGTTCATTCTGATCATCATCGAAGCCCATACCGTAGGAGAATCCTGTGCATCCTCCGGATTTCACGCCTAAACGCAGAAACATGTTCGGTGTTTCTTCCGCCGCCAGCATTTCCTTGATTTTATCCGTAGCCGATTCGCTGATTGTAATCATTGTAATTCCTCCTCTAGATTCGGTTGATGTATATAGCGGCTATAGCCGTCAAAGTGCGACTTCCTTTTCTTACTTATCTATAGTATACAAATTATCTCCCCGCGTCTCAAGAGCCATTCCTGCCTTTGTTGTATGATGTTTACATTTTGCGCCACCCCATTGCCCATGCGGAGCCATAAGGTTTATAATAAGAAAAGCTATGTTTATGCAACGAATAGGAGGTTTTTATATGAGTTTGGTCATTAGCAGCCCGGACCGGCGCATGGCGGAGATTGCCGAGAAAGTCCAGCACGGCCAGCGGCTTTCCCTTGAAGAAGGGGTTTACTTGTATCAATCCGATGATTTATTAACCATAGGTCAAATGGCGAACCAAGTGAATATGCGCAAAAACGGCAAAAAAGTTTATTTTATCGAAAATATGAGTTTGTACTTTACCAATGTATGCGAATCCCATTGCGCTTTCTGTAATTTCCGCAAGGACGAAGGCGAAGATGGAGCCTATACGTTAAGCGGTCAGCAAATGATTGAGTATGTGGAACAGCATTACCATCCGGGTATTCGTGAATTTCATATTGTAGGCGGACATAATCCTAACGTGCCTTTCCAATACTATGTGGATTCCATACACGCGCTTAAGGTTCGTTTCCCTGATGTAACGATTAAAGCCTACACCGGTGCCGAGATTGAATTCTTTTCCAGAATCAGCGGCCTAAGCTTTAAAGAGGTTTTGCAGGAATTAATGAAGGCGGGCCTGGACACCCTTACGGGCGGCGGCGCGGAAATTCTGTCGGATCGTTACCGGGACAAAATGCATGTGGACAAAGCCAATGTGGAACAGTATCTTAACGTTCATCGCGCTGCCCACGAGTTAGGCTTGAAAACCCACACCACCATGCTGTACGGTTCCATTGAAACGTTGGAAGAACGCGTACAACATATGATTCATCTCCGCGATCTGCAGGATGAAACCAACGGCTTTATGGTGTTCATCCCACTTTCTATGCAGCCGATCAACCGGAACGCCGGAATCAAACGCCGGAACTCCGCATATGAGGATCTGCGAACATTAGCCATTTCACGCCTGATGCTGGATAATTTCCAGCATATTAAAGCTTACTTTATCAACATTGGAACACAGTTGACGCAATTGGGCATGACCTTTGGCGCTTCCGATGCGCACGGCACCATTATTAAAGAGCGGATCAGCCACGCTGCAGGCGCACTGACACCGGACGGATTAACCCGGGATGAACTGGTATGGCTGATTAAAGGGGCGGGGCGAATTCCCGTGGAGCGCGATACCTTTTATAACGAAATTAAAGTGTACGAGTAGCATCTGACAACCGGTCTGATAGGAGCGCAGTTTGAACCCACATACGAGAAGGTTACTAGAGACATAGAGACCGACAGACCCTTCTTAATCATAAAAGATGTGAAAGGATCGCGTGCGATATGAAAAAATTTGTTATACTCGGCGGAGGTTACGGAGGTTTAACCGTAGCCAAGGAACTATTGGAAAAGGAGAAAGATCTCCCTTCTGACACGGTCATTATGCTGATTGACCGGATGCCTTACCAAGGATTAAAAACGGAATATTACGCGCTCGCTACGGGCACCGTATCCGATCTGGACATTCGCGTCGCTTTTCCGGAGGATCCGAGAATCGTCCTGAAATACGGCGATGTCACCGAAATCAGTCTGGAGAATAAACATATTAAATTAAACGATGAAGAAACCATCACATACGATTGGCTTGTGGTTGCACTGGGATGCACAGATAAGTACCACGGAATTGTCGGTGCCGAAACCTATTCCACCAGCATTCAATCGCTTGCGCAAACCCGCAAAACCTACCAGATGATCAATGACGTAAAGCCTTACGGACAAGTATCGATCGTCGGCGGAGGTCTGAGCGGTGTTGAAGTGGCTTCGGAACTGCGTGAAAGCCGACCGGATCTCAACATTCGGGTTATCGACCGGGGACCAAGCATCTTGTCCGCCTTCCCGGGCAAGCTTCAGTCTTACGTAAGTGAATGGTTCACTGAGCATGATGTGGAAATGTTGTCGTTCATTTCTTTAACCCGTTTGGAGCAAGGGATTATGTGGGACAAAGAAACTACGCCGATTTACACGGACGCTACCGTATGGACCGCAGGAATTCAACCGGTAAAACTTGTGCAGGATCTCCCTGTGCCTAAGGATTCCCAAGGCCGCGTTATCCTGAATAACTATCATCAGATTCCTACGTTCCCGGAAGTTTACGTTGTCGGCGACTGTGCATCCCTGCCGTTCTCTCCGAGCGCTCAGGCCGCGGAAGCGCAAGGAAAGCAAGTGGTCGATGTCATTACGGCGATCTGGAACGGAAAAACCCCTCAACTTGGACAAATCAAGTTAAAAGGGGTACTGGGCTCGCTAGGTAAGAAAGCGGGCTTCGGCATGATGGGTTCACGCGCTATTATGGGCAGAGTGCCGCGTGTATTGAAAAGCGGTGTGTTATGGATGTCCAAGCACCACTTCGGATAATCTAATCTATGTCGAAGTCGAAATCGAACTGTTTCTTCCACTCTTCGATGCTTGCGATAATGGCCGTGTAAAGCTCATCTGCTGTCGCGGCTGTAACAATCTCGCCATTCACAATGGCGTACGGCAACACATAGCATTCACCACAGTTTCCCAAACATCCATATTCAATGACGTCATACTCAGGATTTTCTTCAAGCTTCTTCATTACAGCGTCGGTACCGTGATGCATATTGCTTACGCAAAATTCAATTATCGGGATCATGAGAAAAGTCCACCTTGCCTTATAGGTTACACCATTTTAATTTTGGCGTTATTGTTATATAATAATAAAAGAAAGGAGTGGATACAAATGAGTGAGAACGTAACTAGCCCTGAGCAATACGATGAGGTCCTGGAAGTGCTGGATAAGCTTCGTCCGTTTCTGCAACGCGACGGCGGCGACGTGGAATTGGTCGATGTGGAAGACGGCATTGTTAAGCTGAAGCTGATGGGTGCCTGCGGCAGCTGCCCAAGTTCCACAATCACTTTGAAAGCCGGTATTGAGCGCGCACTGGTTGAAGAAGTGGAAGGCATTACAGAGGTCGTTCAAGTATTCTAATATAAGCTTTGACAAGAACATCCCCGAATCCAATTCGGGGATGTTTTTTTATGGTTATTTTACCACATTGGAAAAGTATATGTTTTCGTTGATAATGGCTATTTGATATGCGTTCGAATCGGGTCAAGTCCCCCATTCACATCCACGATATTACCGGTGATAAAGTCGGAGTCCGGCTGGCACAGGAAACTGATGACTCGGGCCACATCCTCGCCCGCGCCCGGACGTCCCCGGGGGGATTCCTCATCTTCCAACAAAGAGACTTCCGAAATGGTCTTCTCTTTGTTCAACCCGCGAATATCGCCCGGGCAGATCATATTTACGGTGATTCCGAAAGGGGCTTCTTCAACAGCAAGCGTCTTTGTAAAAGATACTAAACCTACCTTCGCAGCGGCATATACCGCGCGGTGCGGCCAACCTCTCGCTTCCGCGGCATGACCGAAGCCGAAGTGGATTAACCGTCCCCATCCTCGCTTGCGCATCCCTTGCAGCATCAATAAATCCAGCTCCATCACGCCAAGCAAGTTGCCCTGCATCAGGCTGTTAATCTCTGCTGAGGTGTAATCGCTGAACAACCGGCGCTCCCTTACGAAGGGTCCCGCGTTATTAATCAGAATGTCAATGTTGCCGGTTAAGGCCTCGGATTTCTCAACCAATCTAGCACGGTCTTCTGTGCTTGCAATGTCGGCCTGAACCGCCGCGGCTTGTACGCCTTTGCCTTGCAACACAGAAACCAGTTCCTCCGCCTCCGTCTTGCTGTTTACATAATTCACAATAATGTTACAGCCCTCTTCCGCCAGGCTCAACGCCGTCATTCGACCAAGCCCTTTGGCGCTGCCTGTAATCAATGCCGTCTTCCCCTGTAAACCCACCGCGCAAGGCACCTCCCACAAATCACAACTTAGACCAGAACATTATATGTTATTCTGCTGCGCCTACACAAATTCAACCATCTGTGACCGACTCATGCCCGGCAAAATTATTCCGCAATTCGACGATAGCTTTGTTTAAATACGGCTTCGAGCGTCAACAAGGCAACTTCCAGCCCTTGTTTCAGGTTGGACATGTTATCTTTCAGATTTTCTAACGGGTACTTCTCGCCGTATCTGGAGTAGAGATGGAGAAGATCATCTTGAATCTCCGCATTCATATAATGGATTTCGAAATTACGCTGGTCTCTGAGCTTCCGCAGCGGAGCATCGTATTTATCTTTCAAACTATAAAGCATTTTGGAAAGCTCCTCTTCCCTGTGCTTCGTCTGCATTTGGCGCAATACGGTGAAATAAGAATACCGGGGTTTCTCCTTCTCCGTTTCGAGATCAAGCATTTCATTCAGAAAATAGCCGGTTTTGTCAAAAATAGAAAACAGACGGATAAATGCGTTCTTGTAATAGTACACATGCAAATAATACGTTTGTTCTTCCTCGTCATTCATATCGGACAGCGAAGTCTTATGAATCCGCTCCGCATACTTGCCCGCGGCATAAACACTTTGCTCCAGCTCATTCAAAGACATCCACAGACCGTTCGTCCACAATTCGATCCTGCGGTACTTCGTCGGCGCCCCGTCCCTCTGACGGCCATTGTAGAGCTGCAGACGTTTGCTGAAACGCTGAATCGCCTCACCCGCTTGAAGGATTAAACCTTCCTCTATCCGGGGAGGTTCGTTAAACAGACTTCTCAACATGCTTTTCGCCGCCTTTCATTCATCTTGGGGCATGCGCGCCGCCATTTGTTTCGCTTGCTTCATCCGATCTGATTGGACAATATACATCGCCGCCAGCACACCGATGCCGCCGACCATTTCAGAGAGCGTCAACCTCTCATGCAAAATCACCATGCCGGCGACCGCCGCCGTAACAGGTAAGGTGTAGCCGTAAGCGGAGGCCTTAAACGGCCCTATTTGGCCCAGACCCCAATTATGTATCGTAAACGCGGCCAGCGTAGCCAATATGGAGGTGTAGGCCAAGCTGATCCAGCCCGCCTGGGAAATGCCTTGTAAGTACACCAAATCGACTTTCCCGATAACCCAAGGCAGCAACCATAAAGCGCCGAACGTAATCTCCAGCGTAATCAGTAACGATAGCCGATATTTGACCACTAAACGATTCATGTAGATCAGATAAAACGCTCCCACGAAGCTTCGCATCAGCAACAGTAGATCTCCGCGTAACGTTTCGGCCCCGAAATTCAGACCTTTGCCCCCGACAATTACGATGACACTGAGGAAAGCCAGAGGGATGCCCAAACCGATTCGCCAAGTAAGTCGAACTTCCTTCAATACGAGCGCGATCACAGCTGTAATAATCGGCATAAACCCGCGGCCCAACACGGCGCCGTTCGCAGTAGAGGAGTATTGAAGCGCATACGAAAGAACCACTTCCATCCCAATGGTTGACGCGAAGCTGAGGACGATCATCCATAAGAGGTCCCGCCTCTCCATGCGCATAGGCAGCTTCTTCTTCCTATGGTAAACAACAGTATATACCCAAAGAATCGGAACGATACTCAAATAGCGTAATCCGTTAAAAATAACGGGGTCCCATTCCAGGCCCCCGATTTTCATAGAAGTAATATTGATTCCCCAGAGCAAGTATACGGTGAGCAATCCCAGATGAGGCAACGCTTCCTTCATACGGGAGGGCTGCATTACACAGCCCCTTGCGGGAAGTATTCTTTCCAGCGTTCCGATACCGTGCGAACAATATCTTCGCGCGGGAACAGCTCATCCGGGTAGCCCGGCTTCATCCGCGCATCAATGACAATCGGCAGCTCGTAGCCGATATGGTGTTGATGCAGCTGGGCGTCCGCGTAGACGTCGTGGGCCGGATTGAACCGTGTGAACACGGCCCACAGAAACGCCGTTTGATCGTGCGCCACGGATGCGTCATCCGCCAGCACGATCAACGGCCAACCCTGCAGCTGCGCTTTGGCGCGCTTCAGCAGCCGCTGGGCCAGTTCCGGCTCGCGTTCATACGACGCGCCGGAAACCACGAGGCAGCCGCCGCAGTAAACGGCGGCGCTGTCGATTTCGTCGATCTGCCCGCCGTCGTAGACGCGGGGCAGATCGCGAACAGGGCTGCCGGTGCCGAGCAGCACCGCTTTGCTTCCGTGATTGAGCTGCAGGCCGGTATAATCTAACGTGTCATGCGACGTTTTATTGAAAATAAACAGATCCTTGCGCGGATCAAACCGCTCCAGGACGGCTTCCAGCAGCTGCGCGAAATTCGCCAGATCGACGTGTTGATCCGTCACAATCAGGAATTTCGTCAGCGTCAGCTGTCCTTCGCCAAGAATCCGGAACGCGGAGCCCAGCGCTTCCCGCGAGTAGCTCTCGCGCACGACCGCCGCGGCCAGCGGATGAAATCCGGTTTCCGCGTAGGTCCACAGCTCCTTCACGCCGGGCATAGCCATCGGGAACGCCGGAGACAGCAACCGCTGCAGGAATTCGCCCAGATAGTAATCCTCCTGGCGCGGCTTGCCTACGATGGTGGCGGGATAGATCGCATCTTTGCGATGGTAAACATGGCTTACGTTAAAGACCGGGAAATCATGTGTTAACGAGTAATACCCGTAATGATCGCCGAAAGGACCTTCCGGACGGCGAAGATGCGGAGGCACTTCACCGCAAATCGCGAATTCAGCCTCGGCGACCAACCGGTGTCCGCCGTGCGGACTCGGAACGGTTGGAAGCTTTTTGCCCAGTATGAGGGATGCCAACAGCAACTCCGGCAAATGTTCCGGCACAGGAGCAATCGCCGAGGCGATGAGCGCCGGGGGACCGCCTAAGAACACGGTTACCGGAAGCGAAGCGTTCAGTTTCTCCGCTTCATGGTGGTGGAAGCCGCCGCCCTTGTGAATTTGCCAATGCATCCCGGACGTATGTCCGTCATAAATCTGCATGCGGTACATGCCCAGATTATGATGCTTCGTGATCGGATCTTCCGTGTACACGAGCGGCAAGGTAACGAAAGGACCTCCGTCTTCCTGCCAGCAGGTCAGCACCGGAAGCTTCGTCAGCGGCGAGTTCGTATCGCACACTTGTAACACCTGCGCGTCGGAAGGCTGCACGTTCTTCATGCCGACTTTCATCAAATCCAGAATCATATTACGTTCTTTCCAAAGCGCTTTCGGCGTAGGCGGAATCAGCGTATCCATCGCGCCCACAACTTGTTTCATCAGTTGCTCCGGTCTCGGACCGAACGCCAGATCCACCCGGCGGCTAGTACCGAATAAATTCGTAACTACCGGAAACGGGCTGCCCTTCACGTTCGTGAACAGAAGCGCCGGACCGCCCTCATCAATGACCCGCCGGTGAATTTCCGCAATTTCCAGATTCGGATCCACAGGGGCATCAATAATCGCAATATCTTTCTCTTGTTTAAGGACTTGGATAAATTCCCTCAGATTCTGAAAATTCATGTGTTCTTCTCTCCCAATTCGAAGGCCGCTACATGTTACACGGCCGATATGTAGAAACAACCCGTAAATTATTTACGGGCTGCTTTGTAAGTGGCGATGCATAAGAAGCTAAGGACCGCGAACAGTCCGGATATTAACATGATGTGCAGCAAGATGGAGAACAGGTATAGTTCAGAGCCCATCGTAACCACAAGCAATGCGCCGCTAAACACCTGTAAAGTGACCAAGGCCAACGCCCACAGGCATCCCATCATGATCGCCCGATGACCTCTGTAGCGGCTCCATGCCGCGTAAGTCAATGCTGCGATCACAATCCAAAGCAACATGGCCGCAATGCGGTGTACAAAAGCGATCCCGGTTGCACCCGCAAGTTCCGGCACAACTTCGCCGTTACATAACGGCCAGCCCAGACAGCCTCCGCCTGAATCGGTGTGGCGCACGTAGGCTCCGATATAAACGACGACGAATGTATACAATGCGGTTAACCATACGCCTGTCCTGAATCCTTTGGAAACTTTAAAGGCTTTATCCCCTTGCAGAATCGGAGAGTTCGAATTTCCTCGTTGGCGTATCGAGATCGCCAAGAGCAAGGAGGAAGCGAACGCCAAGAGCGAGATTCCAAAGTGCGACGCCATAACCGCGGCGGTAGGTTCCCAGATCACGGCCATCGCTCCGAGAGCCGCCTGCAGAACGGTAAAGAACAACGTAGCCAACGCGTAGTACAGAGAATCTCTTCTTTCTTTCACGCCAAACCATACCGCGATCACAGAGGCCAGCACGATGATGCCTTCGACGCCTGTTACAGCCCTGTGACTATATTCTATCATGGATTCCACCGTATAAGCCGGAACAAATTTACCGTTACACAGAGGCCAATCCGTTCCGCAGCCCCGACCGGATTCCGTATTCGTCACAACGGCGCCCGCCAGCAATACCAAGAACATGCCGACACAGGCAAGCGTGGTAAGCCATTTCAGTCTGTAGTTACGATTCACTGCAGACACCTGCCTTTCCTTCCAGAAATAAATCTCTATCTTCATTCGTTCAACTTTTCACAATGTCAATCCTCTCCCATTATAACGGTTCAAACATCCCAATGCTACGAAGAAATATTACAAAGCGATGGCGAATCTTTGTCGAAAAAAAGGTTGTTTAACTCTCCTAAATAATGGTATAACTAGGGTGCGGTATTGCAGAGATTAATAGATTTAATAGAATAGGTTGAGCAGAAAGGTTGCGTTGTTAAACGATGATTTACAATTTATATTCTAGTCGAATTTTGCGAAAAGTATCCTCTGTTCTGACGAGCAGCTTATTACTGGGAACGGTATTGGCGCCTTCTGCTATATTAGCCCGAACGAGCTCTTCTGAGATTGGTATAACCCTGGATGATTATGCCTTGCCGTTTCCTGTTGCGCCGTTTTTTGGGCAGGGTGTCACGATGGTTCCCTTCCGTTCCATTGCCGAAGCATTAGATATCCGCGTTCGCTGGGATGCCGCTGCGAAATCAATCATTGCCGACGGAACGGATTCGGGCGGTTCCAAGCAAGTGATATTGACATTAAACAAGAAGACAGCCAAGGTGAACGGGCAATCGGTTAGCTTATCGGCGGCACCTGTACAGATCAAGGGTAACGTGTTAGTTCCGTTAAACTTCTTTAGTTCACAATTCGGGGCAAGTGTCGCTTGGAACGGAGCTATGAAGAAAGTAGAAATCCTATCACCCAAGGAAAAGATGCATTTGCGCGCATTCTATGCCATTAAATCGTTCTCGCATGTAAGTTTAATTCCTGATTTCGATTCCGTCGCTTTCGGCTGGGCCCGGTTAAATGAACAAGGCGAGTTTATTACGAACGGCAAGGACTTCTATTTGCCGCAGGCTGCGGGAGATGTTACGCCGGAGTCCATTGTAGGCGATGCGGTTTCATCAGGTACCGCGCCTTACCTCATGGTCTATTCAGGGGATGAGCAAGGACAGCTAACCAAGCTGCTGGGTGATGAGGACTTGATGGATCGAGCCCTGGACGGATTGTTTGATTTGGCCGAAACGAAAGGGTTTCAGGGGGTTATGCTGGACTTCGAAGGGTTAGGGCTGATCGGACCGAAGGGTGCGGGTGTTGCCGGAGTCGCTAAGGTGCAGATACAATTCACAGAATTTGTGCACAAAGCATCCTCTCGCGCCCGCGCGCAAGGGTTGAAGTTATCCGTCGCGCTGCAACCCCTGAACGGCTGGTTTAAAGGCTACGACTACAAGAAGCTGGGAGCCTTAGTCGATGATATGGTCATCATGGCGTATGCCTATGGCGACCAACAATCACCGGAGCCGCTGCCGCAAGTGGATGAAGCCATCCGCTTAAGCTTGGCGCAAGTGCCTAAGGAGAAACTGTTGCTCGGGGTCTCGTTCGCCAGTGAGAATGAAGCTTCATTGAACGCGGTGGTGGGCTTGGCGAAGCGCTACAACCTGAAAGGCGCGGCCTTCTGGCGGTTGGGCCAGCCGGGCGCCGCGGAGCTGGGCGCTTTGTTTGAGCGTGTGGAGCGGAATCAAAGTAAATAATCAGAATCAATACAAACGGCGGCATTCCTCTTAGGGAACGCCGCCTTATTTTGTAGCCATTACATGGGTTATACTGCTTTACTGACTTCAATCGCGCGATCCAAAAACTGTTCGATCTCATCACGGGACTTTCGCAATTTACTGACGAAACGAATGAGCTCCTTGCCTTCTTTGAACGCGATAAAGCTAGGAATACCTAATATATTAAGCTCCTCGCACACTTCCGGCAAATCATCACGGTCCACATGCAGAAAATTCAACTGCTCCGCATAGTTCGCTTCCAGCTCCGGCATGAACGGATCAATAAAATGACAATCCGCGCACCAGGTTGTTTTGAATACGACTATCGTGGGTTTCGGATCGGCTATGCGTTCCTTGAACACGCCGGAATCTTTAATTTGTTCCACAGATCTGACCTCCTCTGCATAAAGTCTGCATTCATAATTCGCTCGTAAAGCTGTTATAGCATTCCCTCCGGCCCCTGTCAACTTGCGCGGACACGCATGGAACCATGGTTATTTCCCAACCTTTTGCATAAACTAGACCATAGCTTTCCCAGAGCGGAGTGTGTGTGATGACGAAGAAACGGATCCGTGCCCCTTTTTGGCATAGTGCGAAAGAGAAGCTCCTGCATATGCCCGAGAACGTGTACCACTACCTTCATGGTAAAGCAGTCAGCCAAGAATTTTCCGCCGAGCTGGCCCAGCATCCTTTGACCGTAGCGATTAATCCTGCGACCCTTGAATCCGTTCGTAAAGCATTGAAAGAACGATTGAATTCCGCTGTCCCAAGTGACCCTTCACACCCGTTACCTTCCCCCACCCTTCATGAGCAAAATATGCTGGACCGCATCCGGCAGCAAACGGACCGTCTTAACGCGAACAATGTGACCCGCACCGGAGCTTACCTTGACATGTACCGCCATTTGCCTGAGCTGCATTGGGCTTTACTCGCTCATATGGTCTCCCGCAACGGGGGGTGGAGTATGACCGACCTGAAAGGGGAGCTTGTTCCGCGACTGATTACACCGAAGCAGGGGGAGGCTATTTTTCGGTTTTTGGAGTATGCCAACAACTATATTTTTCAGGATGCCTATCCGCAATTGTTACTTTACGCGGAGAGTTTGAAGCTGGGTAAGCCTTTATTTCATCTGTTGCCTCAGTTGCGGATTTCCGCATTCATGCAGCCGTTCTGGGAAGCGTTCTGGCGTACGAAAGACAGCGGCTTGTTAACTGTAGCGCTCATCATTAATGAACAGCATTATATTGAACGCAGAATTGTGCAGCAGCCCGATGTGCAATCGAATGTCCTGCAGTCTTTGCAATTTCAGGCTCAGGCCTTCCTGCAATTAAACCAGGTCGTCTTCCCCTACACCACGGACCCGCTGCTTAGCCGGGCACCCGGCGCGGGAGCGCACCTGCGCCTGGCCGGCCTGGTGCTGGAAGACTTCAAGGATCTTGCCGAACGCATTAACGTCGGCAAGGCGTTGTATACGATCCTCTTCGGCTTCGAGGATCTGCTGGAGGGCACGCGGCGGTACGCTTCCGCCGAGCCGCATACCGGCTCCCGCGCGGACTATTGGCCGCATCTGTTCGCGCGCATCAAAAAAGCCTCTCCGTATACCACGTATACGGAGAGGCTGGACGGCTGCCGCCTGAAGCCCGGCGCAGCGCCTTTGTACAGCCCCGCGCTCAGGGACGCGTGGCCGGATACCGCCATCGAACCGCCCGAGGCGTTCGATTGGTTCGATTCCCTGCAAGCGCTGCGGTTCTTTAAACCGCTGCGCGCGCCGCATTCGTTCGACATGACGAACGAATATTGCTTTGGGTTGAACAAGATCGAGCTGGCCGTCCTGGCGGGTGAACATTTGCTTGATGAGAAATAAGTAATTATTCGAATATATATATGTTCCCCTATTGCTGCTTGCCGACTTTCTCGCGTGTTTACTGCCCTTGCTTGGTCGGCGCCGGCAAGGATTTTCCCGCGAAACGCAGGATGCGGTTGATCAGTTTTCGCAACGGAGCCGGGAAATTCGCCGCTTCCTGCGCTGTAACGACACGGAACAACCAAAGTAACGCCGCATAAGCAACCAACACCGCTCCGCCGACGACGGCGCAGGAGATGAGGTTGTGCAGGATTTTGCCCCCGGGGACGTAAGCGTTAGTCAGTCTTTCCAAGCCCCAACCCGCCGCGGCAGCTAACACTACCGTGGACAGGAAGCCCGTCCAACGTCCGCCAAGCACATTGTAATCTACAAGAGCGCGCAACGAAATCAGATTCAAGGTTGTGACCACGATAAAACATAAAGTCGTAGCGATCAGGATCCCATATACATCCAGAAACGGAGCCAGAGCAAAGCTGCCCGCTAATTTCACACCGATCCCGATAAACACATTTCGCATCGGTATGCGGGGCTTTCCAAGTCCCGTCAGAATGGAGCCGGAGGTCATCATGATAATTTGGAACAGAGTACCGAAGGTTAAGAGTGCAATATAGTCTATTCCTGTAGGCTCCGCAAAGATTAAGTTGTTAATGGGACGTGCGGCAACCACCATCGCGATCACCACCGGCACGCCTGTAAAAAGAGAAATCCGCAACGCCTGGGAGGATTGCCGTGCCACTTCGCCTGAATTCCGCATCGCATAAGCCGATGCAATAACCGGCAGAATCGATTGACTTAGCGCTATCGCCAAGATCGGCGGTATTCCCGCAAGCGACTGAGCTTTCAGACCAATGATGTCGACAGCGGCTTGGGCTGCTCCATAACCGATTTGGTTTTCCGTGAGCGCAATCATGATGGAGCCGTCTATCAAATAAATGAGCGGAACCATCAAGCCGACGAGCACAATGGGAATCGAGACCTTAAAAATTTCTTTGTAAATTTGTTTAAAAGGAAGCTTGTCGGCCCCCTGATCCGTCTGCTTGGACGCAAAGTTTTCCGCGATATCCATACGCTTAAGCTTGCGGGCATAGTAGAGCATCACGCCAAGAGCGCCAAGGCTTCCAGCCACCCCTCCGAAAGATGCGCCGGCCGCAACAACCGGGTCCGCGTAATTCGCATTAAACAGGAAAAATGCGAATAATACTGCCGTACCCACACGCAGAATCTGTTCCACGATCTGCGAGACACCGCCCGCCATCATCATCTGACGGCCTTGAAAGTAGCCGCGCATCATGGCGATCACCGGAAAGAAGAACAGGGCAGGTGCCAGAGCCCGGATCGCGGCGGTTGCCTCGGGTAATTTAGATATGTAACGAGCATGAAAAGGAGCGTAAAAGAAAAGTCCGACCGTTATAATGACACCTGTGATAATTCCGAATCGTAACGCCGCTTGGTATATCCGCTGTGCTTCCGCATGCTTGCCTACCGCAACACGTTCGGACACCATCTTGCTGACGGTGCTTGGAATGCCGGCTGTAGCCACCACCAGCAATACTAAGTACATATTGTTCGCCAACGCGAAGGAAGCTCCGCCGCTCTCGCCCAGGATGTAATCTAACGGCACCCGTTGAAATATTCCGAGCACACGAGCTACCAATGCCGCAACCGCAAGTATAATCGTACCTTTAATTAATGAGTCCTTTGCCACAATCTTTCATCCTTTCGAGTTTCGCATGAGGCCAGTTCCATGTTTCGCTTTCCTCTGTAGGTAATGAATTACCTTTTTCTGTAATTTTCATTATTTACCTTATTCAGCCATGGAAAAGAGAATATAGAGCAACCAATCAAATCTAATCCTCTATTGCTTTCCCGTTTTGTTGCAAAACAAAAAAAAAGCCACGCAGCAAATCGCCGCACGGCTTAGTATACTACTTTTTCTTGATTTCTTGAAGCGGTTGCGCGTTACCGTATTTCGGCGTTGCGCCTTTCGGTGCGCCAGCCCAACGAACCCCGTTGGAAATGACCTTAAGCACTTCCGGGTTGTAGTAAGTCGGATACGTTTCGTGTCCCGGACGGAAGTAGAAGATCTTGCCTTGACCGCGGGTGTATGTAACACCGCTGCGGAACACCTCGCCGCCTTCAAACCAGCTGACAAATACGAGCTCGTCCGGTGTCGGAATGTCAAAGTGCTCGCCGTACATCTCTTCCTTCTCCAGCTGGATGCATTCGCCCAAGCCTTCAGCGATCGGATGCGCCGGATTCACAACCCACAGAATTTCTTTCTCGTCCGCTTCTCTCCATTTCAGGTCACAAGTGGTACCCATGAGTTTCTTGAATATTTTGGAGAAATGACCCGAGTGAAGCACAACCAAGCCCATGCCTGCAAGGACACGACTGTGGACACGGTTAACGATTTCGTCGGATACTTGATCATGCGCCTTGTGGCCCCACCAGATCAGTACATCCGTGTCGTTCAACACTTCTTCCGTCAGACCATGTTCCGGTTGATCTTGGGTTGCTGTTCGAATCGTGAAGTCCCCTTGAATCCCGTTCGCCAACGCCGTATGAATCCCCTCCGGATATACCGCGCGTACTTCTTCGCTTTCTTTCTCGTGCACATTCTCATTCCATACCGTTACTTTAATCAAGGAATTCATCTCCCGTTATCATAGTATATCGTTGTCGTTCACTTATGCATTCTTGGTGCAACGACCTTATTATAGTCCTATCCACAGGGCATTTCTATGTCCGAAATAGTCATAAGGGTATTCGATTTTGGCATAAGCGTTTTCATTTAGGATCTGTACCCAAGACACCTCGAAGAATAATTTGGTGATATCGATCCCATCCGATGAACTCATTAATGTATTTGTGCACTTCTTCATTATTTAGAGTGCGAATTGCAGACATTAATTCCCTGTATTCTTTCTCATCTTCGGTCAACATCATCGATTTTATGTACGTACTGACAGATACTTCTTGCAAGACAAGGACCTGCCAATAATAAAGGATCCATTCTTTTAAAACAACAGACTGCGGTAATGAGAGTGCTCCACAGGGATCCAAAACCTGTGAATTAAATGTAAAAGGCGTTATCCCCCACTCTTCCATTAAATCTTCATAACAATTGCTCATCACCACATCATATAATTCATAGTAAATGGGTTCATGGAACACCATTCGTTGAATACCACTCGCATGATCTCTCTGCTGTAAATTTTGATAATAACAAAGCAAAAAACCCAACTGATTCTCCTTGAAGGTGCCTCGCAGAGTGCTCATCGCAATAGACCTTTCGTTAGTCCACACTTCAACAGCTCTTTGGATCCCTTCTTCCATGTCAGGATAAATCACTTTAAGCTTATCCAAAGCCTCTCTGCTGACTTCAATCGTTACGCTGACTTTGTCCTCCGCCATACTCCCGCTCCCCATAAAGCTCCACTAAATCCATATAAAAAACAACACAATCATGATCGCCTGCAGAATCACCTTCACCACGATGCTGGACAAGAGCCCGACGACGGAGCCCCAGCCCGCTTTCAGCGCCCGATTGATTTCCGTGCCCGAGATGACCTCTCCGATAACCGCGCCGATGAAAGGCCCTGCGATTAACCCCACCACGGGAATGACGAACGGTCCGATAATCAGACCAATCGTGGCGCCGATGACCGATGCCCGGTTTCCGCCAAACTTCTTCACGCCCCAGGCACTGACCGCGTAATCGGCAATGAAGATGACAGCCAGGATCGTGGTCTGAATAAACCAGAACCAGAATCCAAATTCCTTAAAGCTGAAGAACAATCCATACACGAAGAAAGCCCCGTAAATCGCCACCACGCCAGGCAAAATAGGATATATCGCCCCCGCCATCCCGACGATAAACAACACGATAATCAACAGCCAACCCAGTATCTCCATAACCCCGCTCCTTCATATGTAAGATGCGCGCCTGCTTAAGGTCTGGAATTCGATGTCACGCGCTTAGTCCTTTCCCTCTGTTCCGTTCAATCAAACTTTCAGAACAAATTCCTTGATCGCGTGCGCGACCCCATGCTCGTTATGATGCAATGTAACCACATCCGCGGCTTCTTTCACCACATTCTGCGCGTTGCCCATCGCAACCCCCAAGCCTGCTGCCCGGATCATGGCGATATCATTCAGACTGTCGCCCATGGCCACAACCTGCGACATCTGAATACCCAGAAGTTTACAGACTTCTTCCAGTCCCGTGGCTTTGCTTACCCCCGGCGGATTAATTTCAATATTATCCGGGCTTGAGTTCGTAATCTCGTAATGGCGGAAAGGATCCAGTTGGGCTTTGACGTCGTCCAGGACCGGGGTATTTTGCTCGTAATAACCGAACTTCAACCATTCTTCTCCCTCTTCCGATTCAGGCCAGTTTTCACGGTTGTATACCCCCGTAACCGCATAGGCCCAGTACCAGACCCCGCGTTCAACGGCAATTGTGCGCAACTGTCGGACCGCTTCCAAGTCCATGTACTCGCGTTTCAATACCTTATCGGGCGCTTCCCATATTTCACTGCCGTTCACCAATACCATAGGGGTATGGAGTCCCAAATCTTCGGCGTAAGGTAACGCGCTGCTGTACCCCCTGCCTGTCGACAAACAAACGGTGATCCCCGCATCCATGGCTTTACCGATCCATTCCCGGTTCTCTTCCGATACCTCGAGCGTTTCGTTCAACAAGGTGCCGTCCATATCCAACGCTATTAACTTATAATCAGGCATACTTTTCCTCCGTATCACTATCAGGTTCTTGGTCTCTATTCCATAGCTTACCATATCTGTCCTCTGAAGTTAAAATGCCGGAATCTTCTTGTTCGTGGACATCCTCTACAAATAACATATGCCACATCGCGAAAGTATATAGCGCCCACAACAATCCCGTGTAATCCTGGCTCCCCCGGCGGTGTTTCAGATAAACATTCCATAACATATTTGTGTCAAAATAACGCGCAACCCCGCTCTGCTCAATGAACTCGATCATCCGTTCGCCCCGTTCACCCTTAATCCATTCCCGGAGCGGTATCAATAGCGGGCTGAGCGCAGGTTTCGTTCTGTGCAGCACCGAGTCTGGAACAATGCCCTGCATCGCTTTGCGCAGTATGGATTTATGTTCCTTTCCTTGCAAACGATAGGATGCCGGTATTTTCTTTACCGTTTCGAACAGCTTGCGGTCCAGGAACGGAAACCGCAGGTCGAGGCCTTGCGCCGCGCTCAGCTTCTCCGCTGCCATAAGTCGGCTGCCCGGCAGACGAAGACTGATGTCCGCATATTGCATCCGGGTTACCGCATCTAGATGCTCGCTCCGCTCATAGGCCGGCGCCGCGATGTCATATGGATTCGGATAGCTGTGCAAAGCGCGACGATCCATCTGGAGCAAGCTCGCCTTCAACTCCTCGCTGAGCAACATCTCGCCTCCCGCATACCGCTCCTCAAGCGGGGAGGCAGCTTTTAACAGCATCGCTCTTCCTGTCATCGCTTCCGGTAATAACGATATGAGTTTATTCATGCCTTTTAACAAACCGCGAGGCACCAAGGACATCGGTCGCAGCAACTTCGCTTCGCGATATACCGCATGACCTCCAAACAGCTCATCCGCTCCTTCACCGGACAGGGCCGTGCTTACATGCTGCCCCGTTACACCCGCCAGCAAATACAACACAGCGGCCTGCGGATCCGCAACCGGCTCGTCCAAATGCCACACCACCTGAGGCATCGCGGCAAACAATTGCTCCTCCGTAATCGGAATGGTGTGATGATGCGTGCCCAACTTCTCCGCCGTCTTGGCGGCATAGACGGAGCGGTCCTGCAGAGCATCGAAAGTTGCCGTAAATGTAGGCAATGGCCGCTTGGATGGCACCAGCGCGGTAATGGCGGCCGAATCCAAGCCTCCGGATAACAGGCTGCCCGCGGCTTCCCCGCGTTCCACATGCGCCTTGACCGTTTCCTTGAGTTTCATCCGAAGCTCACCGACATAATCCATCTCCGTACGTTGCTGCGGCTCGAACATCGGGTCCCAATATCGTTTCAGAACGGCATGTCCTGTTATTGAAACGGTGATTGTATGCGCTGCGGGAACTTTGCGGAAACCTTCCAGCATCGTGTCTCCTTCAGGGACATATCCCAAGCTCAAGTACGCGTACAGACTTTCCTGCGCGACGGATTTACGCATACCCGGCACCGCGAGCAGAGATTTCAAGCCGGAGGCGAACAGGAATTGATGATAATCCCGATAGTAATACAGCGATTTGATTCCAAAGTGATCCCGCGCGCCAAACAATTGCTCCTTGCCCGCGTCCCAGATCATAAAAGCGAACTTGCCCCGGAGATGCTTCACGCAATCTTCCCCGTATTGCTCATAGAGATGAACCGTTGTTTCGGCGTCCGTATTTTCTTTAAATTTGTGCCCCTGCCGAACCAACTGGTCGCGAAGCGTCCTTGCGTTATATAAAGCGCCGTCAAATACAATCGTCACATTCCCTGCTTCATTCTCCGCTTCCATGCGTTCAGGTCCGGATCTGTCGTCCCAGCAAATACCCAATCCCAGCGGGCCTTCCATCTTCCCTGCCGCATGAATCGCCTGACCGCCGCGGAGCACAGGAGATGCCATCTGTGACAACAAATCCGAGGTGACCTCATTCTCATCAAAATAATAAACGCCGTGAATTCCGCTCATGTTCTTTCCCCTTTTTCTCTCATTAAATGATATAGCTATTCGTTTCATGAGGTGTATTTCCGGGGGATCAAGGGATGTTCGCATGACGGTAATTCCTTACATGTTAATTTTTATTTAAAAGTATAGCCTTCGTCACTTACTTATGGTAAGTTATCAGAAGACAAAAAAAATTTAATCGGATGGAATTGAAGGAGCTGGTTGACTGATGAATAAGAAACGAAATACACCCCTGATTTTTCTCATGGTGAACATGTTTATCGCTATGTTGGGATTTGGTTTAATTATACCGATCTTGCCTGATTTTCTGAAAGAGTTTGGCGCCGGAGGCGGAGTCGCCGGGTACCTGGTAGCCGCATTCGGGCTGTCGCAATTCGTGTTTTCCCCGATTGCCGGAGACTGGTCCGATAAATACGGACGTAAGAAAATGATCGTCGGAGGCTTGCTGCTGTTCTCCCTGGGTAATCTGATCTTCGCGCTGGCGGAGACGATTCCCATGTTGTATGTGGCAAGACTTGTCGGAGGCATCGGCGCTGCGGCCATGATTCCGTCGATGATGGCCTATGTGGCCGATATCACGACACAAGAGGATCGCGGCAAGGGCATGGGCATGTTGGGCGCGGCGATGTCCTTCGGGTTTGTTGTCGGTCCGGGTCTGGGCGGAATTCTGGCCGAATTTGGCCTTCGGATGCCGTTCTATATTTCAGGCGCTGTTGGAGCGCTCGCGATGCTGGGCTCCCTGGTTATTTTGCCGGAATCAAGATCCCAAGAGGATCAACGCGCAAGCCGGGAATCCAAGGTCAAGAAGGAAAATATATTGAAGCAATTCGCTCAATCCTTTAAAGCGCCGTACTTCCTGCTCTTGTTCCTGATCTTCAGCTTAACTTTCGGCCTTGCCAACTTTGAAGCGATCTTCCCATTGTTCGTTAACGAAATGTACGGATTCAACACAAGGGAAATTTCGATCCTGATTACGGTTGGTGCCGTCATCGGAACGGTTGTGCAAGGCGTGTTCATCGGGAAGCTGATAACAGCTTTCGGAGAGAAAAGATTAATCAATATCACCTTTTTGCTATCGGCCGCGGCCTTGATCTTGATGTTGTTGTCGGGTAACTTCTGGTACATTCTCATACTCGTGTCATTGTTCTTTTCTTTCACTTCCGTTATGCGTCCTGCAATCAATACGTTGCTCTCCAAGATGGCGGGGAATGAACAAGGGTTTGTGGCGGGGATGAATAATGCTTATATGAGTATCGGGAATATTTTTGGACCGGCGATGGCGGGGCTGCTCTTCGATGTGAATGTAACCTTCCCTAATATTCTGGGGGCGATCGTGCTGATGTTGAGCTTGTTTCTGTCCATGGCCAACGGTGCTAAACTGAAGGCTTTGAAGCCTGAAACTTCCATTTAAACGTTGAACACTTGTAAGGCTGAACAGCTGGCTAGCGTCATCGCCCGCGTTCAGTCTTTTTTTTTGCGCTAAATTAGGGGCGATCCAACTTTTCCCTTTACCATTCTATTTCATGGAGTATAATTATAAGCGTTTACACCAATTGAACCAGAGTGAGAAGGAGTGGCAGCGGATGTTGAAAGGTTTATCTAATGCAGGGATTGGTCATCAAGGGGATTTGGAATCATTCATCGGTTTAGCTTCAACCAACGGTTTTCAGGCCGTGGACACGAGCGGCGAAGAGCTTGAAGCCTGGCTCGATGCGAAGGGTGCGGAGGCTGTTAACGCTTATCTGAAACAGCATGATGTCATCATTGGTTCTATCGGACTGAGTCCGGAATGGCGTCATTCGGAAGAAGAATTCCAGGCAGGTCTTGTGCGCTTGGCCAAGGATGCGGCTGCGGCTGCGGCGGTTGGCTGCACACGGTGCTGTACATATATTCTGCCGGCAACCGATTATGAAGCTGCCCGGTTTATGGCACAAGCGACGCGCCGTTTACGGACTTGCGCTCAGATTCTGGGAGCTCACGGCATCTCGCTGGGCTTGGAATTTGTGGGACCGCATCATCTGCGTACCGCTTGGAAGAATCCGTTTGTTTGGGACATTGAAGGTACGCTGGATTTCATCAGTGCGATCGGCGAGGCGAATGTGGGCTTGCTGTTTGACAGTTACCACTGGTACACGAACGGTAACACGTACGAAGATATTCTGAAGCTGCGCACGGATCAGATTGTGCATGTTCACTTGAATGATGCGAAAGATGTTCCATATACGGAAGCTTTGGATAACGACCGCGTCTATCCGGGCGAAGGCGTTATTGACCTTTCGGCTTTCTTGCGCGGTTTGCGTGAGATCGGTTTCCGGGGCGTCGTTGCCCAGGAAATCCTCACTCGCGAGGAGCCGGAAGGCACGCCGGAGGAGCGCGCGGCGCGTTCGGGCGAGGCTTACCGCAGCGTGTATCGCGCGGCGGGCTTGGCTTAGGCGGGAGTTAGCGTAGACGAGAGTTCGCGTTGGCGGGAGTTGGCGTTGGCGGGAATTCTTGTAGAGGACGAACAATAGCGTAATTTTATTACGTTATTTGAGAAAACATGAATAATAGCGTAATTTTCCTACGCTATTATTCGAAATTTTGGCCCCTAGGGCTATTTGGGGCCATCCGCTCAAGAATAGCGTAAAAATTTTACGCTATTCTTGTCACTCAAGGAAATAACGTAATTTTATTACGTTATTTCCTTGCAGGCCGGAGCCGCCACGCCACGCACCGCAGCTCCGGCCCAAACCACAAACACCTCCCCGGGAGCCTTCCGCCCCGACTGACTGCTTATGGCAGCCAGCCGGCGCGAAAGCCCGGGGAGGTGTTTGCGCGAGCGCCCATGGCGGGCGCTCGCCCGCGCGGCTACACCGCGCGCCCCTCCGCGGCATTCGCCTCGCGGAGGTAACGGCGCCGGCGGGCGTTGCGCAGCAGCACGCCGTGCTTGGGCGAGCCCAGCAGCGCGGCGAGGAAGAGCACGCCGGCGACGCTGACCATGCAGCCGGCGATGGAGGCGTCAAGCGCGTACGCGGCGTAGTAGCCGAGCACGGCGCTCAGCACGCCCACGCCGACGCTGATGCCGATCATCGCGCTCAGCCGGTCGGTCAGCAGGTAAGCCGTTGCCGCCGGTACGATGAGCATGCCGACGACCAGGATGGCGCCTACGCTCTCGAATGAGGCCACGGTGGTGACCGACACCAGGCTCATGAGCAGGTAATGGAACAGCGCCACCGGGATGCCGCATGCGGCGGCCATCGCGGGGTCGAAGGAACAGATTTTGAACTGCTTATAGAACAGCCCGATGAACAGTACAATTAAGAACAAGGCAATGCCAACTGTCCAGATCGCTTTGGGGCCGATATCGACACCGCCAAGCGTGATCGTGTTCCATGGCACATAGTTGATTTCACCGTACAGCACACAGTCGAGATCCAGGTCAATCTGACGGGTATACAAACTAACGAGCACAACACCCACCGAGAACAGAGCGGTAAACACCACGCCGATAGACGCATCTGATTGCACCCCGCTGTTCTCAAACATTTGGATCAAGTACACAGTCAGCAAGCCGACCGCGGAAGCGCCAAGCAGCATAATAAACGAATCTCTCGAGCCGCTGATGAGGAACGCAATCACGATTCCGGGTAACACCGCATGAGAAATCGCATCCCCCACCAATGCCATCCGTCGCAAAATGAGAAAGCAACCCAAGATGCCGCAAGCGGACGCCACCAAGGCGCCGGTTAGAATAATCAGAAAATCACTCATGATTCGCCCAGCCTCCGTTCCAGCCGGGTTTGCGCGGATTCCGCCTTAACCTGTTTTTTCACACTGTAGCGTACCCATACTTTAGCCAGTAAGCCGCGACGGGGCGCGATCAGGAGCGATACGATAAAGAGCGCCGTTGCGGATAGCACACTTAGTGGGCCTGTCGGCAGATTGTTGGCCGTCGTCGAGATTAACGTCCCCAGCAAGCCGCTGAGGGCGCCGAACACGCCGGACAGAATGACCATCACGCCCAGCTTCTCCGTCCAATAGCGCGCGGATACAGCCGGTGTAATCAGCATGGCTACCATCAGGACTACGCCAACCGCCTGAATGCCCGCTACGACGATAACAACGATAAGCAACATTAACAACTGCTCCAGAAACGGTACGGGAAAGCCCATGCCCCGGGCAAAACCCGGATCAAAGCTGAGTAGTTTAAATTCTTTAAAGAGCAAAGCGCATGAGCCCATGACCAGCACGGAAATGACGCTCATCACGATGACATCGTCCATAATCATCGACGCCGCTTGCCCGAACAGGAATTTATCGAGTCCAGATTGATTGCCGCCCGCGCTGTGCTGGATTTGCGTGAGCAGGACAATTCCGAAACCGAAGAATACCGAAAGGATAATGCCTAAAGCCGTATCTTGTTTAATTCTTGAATTTCGGGTGATATAGCCAATACCGAACGTAGCCAGCAACCCCGCCGCAGCCGCGCCGATCAGAAAGAGAAAGATCGACTTGACGCCCGTCAGCATAAACGCGATACATACCCCGGGCAGCGCCGCATGCGCCAATGCGTCTCCCATCAAGCTCTCTTTGCGCAAATACGTAAATGTGCCTAATACTCCGCTGCTTAAGCCGAGCAACATGCATCCCAGCAATACCCATTGCGTATTGGGGTCCTTGAAGGCGTTGAATAAAGCTTCCATCCATTCCGGCATCATCATGTCACCTCACGCCCGCAATCGTACTGTCGGCTTCGCGATCCAAGATGGCCAGTTTGCCGCCGTACGTCTGCTGTAGGTTATCCCGGGTAAACACTTCGTCCGCGGGACCGATATGAAGCAACCGCTCGTTGATAAGCATCACCCAGTCAAAATACTCCTTCACCGTAGACAAATCATGATGTACCACCAGTACCGTTTTCCCCTGCTTCTTCAACTCGTTCAACAAAGTAATAATGGCTTTCTCTGTTGCCGCATCCACACCGACAAAAGGCTCATCCATGAAATACAGGGATGCGTCTTGCGCTAGTGCCCGGGCCAAGAAGATTCGCTGCTGCTGTCCCCCGGAAAGCTGCGAAATCTGGCGATCCGCAAAGTCCGCCATCCCGACTTTATTCAAGGCTTCCATGGCCAGCGCCTTTTCCTTGGCGCCGGGTCGGCGGAACCAACCCAGATGGCCGTACCGGCCCATCATAACCACATCCAGCGCGTTCGTCGGGAAATCCCAATCCACGGATTCCCGTTGCGGCACGTAACCTACAAGCTTGCGTTGTGCCGTATATGTCTTACCGTAAATTTCCACGTCTCCCGTCACTTTAGGGATTAGCCCGAGCGCCGCTTTGATCAATGTCGATTTGCCGGCGCCGTTCGGACCTACAATGCCGATCAACTTTCCTTCCGGCACTTCGAAAGTGACATCGCGCAACACGGGTTTCTTTTGATAGGCAACGGTTAAATCCCTGATCTTCAGAGGCACTTTGCTCCCGCTCTTTGTACCGCTACGGCTTCCAATACTATTTTCTCCTGCCACTGTAACCCGCTCCTTTCATCCATTCTGACTCTATTTCAAAGCCTTCACGATCGTGTCCACGTTATGTTTCAGCATACCGATATAAGTTCCTTCTTCCGTGCCTTCCTCGCCCATGGCATCTGAGAATAACTCACCGCCGATCACAAGGTCATGACCTTTCTTCTTTGCTCCCTCAATGACGGCATCAATCGCTTTACGCGGCACGCTGGATTCGATGAACACGGCTTTTACTTTATTATCGACCAGGTAATCCCGCAAGTTGGATACGTCTTTAGAGCCGTATTCCGAAGCGGTGGAGATTCCCTGCAAGCCCATCACTTTAATGCCATAAGCGTCCCCGAAGTAGCCGAACGCGTCATGCGCGGTCACCAGTACTCTCTGCTGCTCCGGAATTAAAGCAATTTGATCTTTAGCATATTGGTTCAGTTCTTCAAGCTCTTTCAAATAGGCTGCCGCATTCGCCTCGTAGTCGGCTTGGTGCTCTTTGTCGAGGGCGATGAGTTCGTCTCTTACTTTCTCTACGGCTTTCATCCAGTGCTTCACATCGAACCATATGTGGGGATCATGCTCCGTTCCGCCTGCATCTTGACCCGAGCGAAGCGTGCTGACGTCAATGCTGTCGGTAACGGCTACTGTTGGTTTTTCCTTGCCCATTTTGTCAAAAATCTCAATCATCTTGCCTTCCAAATGCAATCCGTTATAAAAAATAATTTCAGCATCATCCATCTTCTTGATGTCGCCTTGGGAAGCTTTGTACAGATGCGGATCGACGCCTTCACCCATCAAACCGGTAACTTCCACGTGCTCCCCGCCGACTTCCTCAGCCATGTCTTTAATCATCCCAATGGTTGTCGTGACTTTGATTTTACCCGTGTTCTCAACTTCATTCGTTGAATTACAACCTGCAACTAAACCTGCCGTCACCAGAAACAGTACCGTTAACATAAGCCTCGTCATAGCTGGTTTCATCTTCGCTCTCTCCCTTAAACCTCTTTAGTTTATGATGTCAAAAAGTTGCACAAGCCCTTAACTTTTGCCCAGTGTCCTAAATATTGCTCATGTGCTTCTTTTTTAAATATACACAAAAAAGTTGTTCTCATGCAACATTTATGGATAAAAAAAGAAGAATACAATCTCAACATATGACGACCCGTGACAATAGGTGCATATGTGGACTGTATTCTTCCTGGGTTTCTACCTGTTATTGTGTGCCCGCGCTTGTTCCGGATGCCGCCTGACCTGTTGGTGTTACGGGTTTCTTCTTAGGCACGCCTGTCAAGCCGATCTCTTCGTCATAGGCCTCGAAAATTTGGCGAGCTATCGGTGCCGCTCCCCAACCTCCATAGCCGCCGTCGGGCACAACTACAGCTACGGCCAACTTCGGATTGTCTGCGGGAGCATAAGCGATAAATACGGCATTCTCAATTGCCTTTCTTTTGCCGACATCCTGTTGAGAAGTACCTGTTTTCGAAGCAACCTTATAAGGAAACCCCTCAAAACCTTGTTTCTTAACTTTCTCCATTCCTTGATGGATCACTTTCCAATAAGAATTAGGGAATTCCACTTTATTCAACACTTCCGGTTTATACCCTTGTACCAACGTTTTGTTATCATTAGTCATAATTTTTTCAACAAATTGTGGTTTCATCCGACTACCTTTGTTCGCAAGCATTGCGGTATACTGAGCTAATTGTAATGTTGTATAACGAGCCTGTTGGCCGAAAGAGGCTAGAATCATCGCTGACTGTGCGGAACCTGATTTTACTTCATGGAAGTAATCTAATGTGCCTTCGCTTTCATTTGGCAGACCGCTTTCCGTCACCACACCCAATCCAAACTTTTTCATATAAGCATCCCATACATCGACCGCTTTGCTACCTTTATATTTCTTGTACAATGCGTTCCCGACCATCTCGGCCATGAACGTATTCGAAGATTTTTCAATGGCTCGTGATGGTGTTAACATTCCGTATGCATGATCGTCGGCATTGGTTAAATCTTCGGCATTATTTCGACCATAGTAGAATATTCCCCTGTCGTTATATGGAGTATTAGGTCCAATTACTTTCTCTGCCATGCCTACCAATACAGTTAGAGGTTTCTGTGTTGAACCTAGCGGTACAATGGAAGTTGGGTAGTTCTTTAAAACATTATCTGGCCAATCGGATGCAGCGGTTCGTATTGTGCCGTTGGTTAGTCTTTTCTCATTAGCAGCCAATAACTCAGGAGAAATTCTACCGGTTTTCCAGATTGCAGGATCATAATCAGGCATACTTGCCATCGCTACAACTTTACCTGTATCCACTTCCATTGCCACCGCATACCCGGCTTTAGCATTTGGCGCATACTGGAACCGGTTCCCTGATGCTTTGTTAATTACTTTGATATTATCCATAATAGCTTTTTCAGCGGTTAACTGTACTTTCTTATCAATGGTCAGAAACAAGTTATTTCCCTTTTCGGGCGGTGTGACTGTAACTGAACCAACGATCTTGTGTGCGGCGTTAACGGGGTAAGTTTTCAAGCCGTTTTTACCTCGTAACTGCTCCTGATACATAAGTTCTAATCCGTCAAATCCTACATTTTCAAACCTGAGATATTTATTTGTAGGATCTACTTTCTCTTTAGGCAATTCGCTGATTTGCTTATAATAATCGATCGTATTTACTGCACGGTCATATTGTCTTAAGTAGCCTACTAATTGCACCGATACAGTACTTTTATCATATTCTCGGATACTCTCTTCATTGATTTCTATCCCTTTAAATTCATCCTGATGTTCCATAAGATAGGCAATTTCACGATTAGAAAGCGCGGTTTTGATACGTCTTGGCTCAGATGCAAAGTTTAGTGTTCTCTTTTCAACCTTGTTAATGTCGAAGCCGACATCCATGCTTTTAACAATTTCCTCTGCCGTTAACGGGGCTTTGCCTGGATCTTTATCACCAAACTCTTCGAAGATCTCAGCCAAACGATTGGCTAAAGCTATCACATCATCCTTCTTTTGCCCTGGCTCAATCCTATAGTATAAAGACTGAGTGGAAGTCGAATAAGCGATAGGCACCCCTGTTCGATCCAATATATTTCCCCGAATCGGAGGAATCGCCACGCTCGCGGTCGTCTTCTGATCCTCTTTAGCCGCCAGAGTTGGCCCCTCAACGAACTGCAACATAGCCAACCTCACAATCAACACCGAAAACACAAAAAATGCGATAAAAAAGAAAAAGTTCAATCGCAGCGAAAAGTTCCTTTTTCGAATTAACTCCTGCTTCTGCGGATCGTCATTGTGATTCGGTTTTTTTTTCTTAAATGCCATTGCCGGATCTCCTTTGTTTAAGCTTCTTTAATATGGGTTTCGTAAAATCCTTCCGGATTAAACCAATCTCCCGATCCCGCCCATGTGGAATCAAGCGGTACCCAAGCGTTCTGGGCCGGCAAATACACTTCGTTCCAGGCATGAGAACCATACCCGCCTTTACCGTCGTATCCCAATCCCGTCACGACCTTCACTTTCAAACCCACGGACCTGGCCATGACAGCATATAGCCGTGAATAGTCAATGCACACGCCTTCGCGGGAGGCAAAGGTGTCCTCGGGTGTTTGTTCTTTCCATACGTTCTGATTCACATACATGTCTACTTTATTGTAATCGTAACTGACACGGGATCCGACCCAATCATATAACAGACGCGCTTTCTCCTCTTCATGTTGCGCATCCTTCACAATCATCTGCGCTGCCGCTGCGATATCGGTAGGGATATTCCGGTCAATGACTTCGTATTTTCTTGTCAGGATCTTCGTGAATTCATCTTCAACCGCGCGTGTAAACACAGGCACTTGCTTCGATATCCAGTTTCCCGTAATCGGTTGGACGATCGAAGTTGCCCCCTTCTGATACAGGGGTGATGCGGCAATGTAATTCGTTGCCGTTGTCTTGGGGAATAAGGTGGTCACGATGAACAATAAGGCGATTACCATGACAGCCCTGCCCAGGCCGATCAATATACCAATGATGCCTCCGCTTAAGGAACTGATCCAGGAAGATACCGCTGAATCCGAAGCTGGACGTTCTTTCTTATCCCACTGCAAGAGCAGCACATAGCCTAACCAGTACAATATATTCTTCACCGCGGCGTAACCGATCAGAAACAATAATCCGTAACGCAGCAAGGCGAAATCACGAATGGCGGTAATCGCTGTGTAGTAAAATTGCTGAAGCGCATTAAGCTCCGTTGCAGGAATCCGAATATCCCGGACTGTTAACCACTGTTGCAGGCTGTCCGAGGCGATTCCGGCACCTTTCCATGCAATGAGCAAACTCGCCACCGTCATCGCGCCTTCCAGTACAAAAAAGAAAAGGTGCTTGGCCGATCCCGAAGCACCCTTCCTTAACCCTTGTATAACGGAACCGATGACGACAAGCAGAAGGAGCAGGGTTACGGCGTTATATTGTGTTAGTAGTAGTTGTATCGTAGCCGGCAAGCCTTTCCCTCCTTGTCCCCTCTGAATTTAATTAATATTCATCTTAGCTGATTCGATAAAGGTCTTGACGGTTTCATCCACCTTCATCTTTCCAAGCGACTGACCGCGAAAGCTGACTTCCACTTCATTGGATCCCGCTTGGCCTTGCAGTTCCAAGTTAGGAGTAATAATCTTGTAGGTTCCGTCCGCGGATGATTCGTATGTAGCCTTCTTCGCTTCCCCCGCCATGGATTTGAGCGCTTCCGCTTTCACGGTAGCCGCAACCTCTGTGCCCAAATCCTTAAGCCCCCCGATATAATCGGCGCCATAGAAGAAGACAGCAGCGATCAACCCGAGAACGATGATCCATTTCAATACGGTTTTCACCAGATTGATGATAATTAATAATACAATAATCGCACCAACGATGACAAACCAGCGCTCTTGCAGAAAGACTGCCCACTGGTCCGTAAATCCCTCAAACATGTTCCCGCCCCCTGTGAATATCCAACCCTATTCCTTATTATACATGAAACCCCATTTAGGCAAAACCCGAGTTGGAGGCAAAAAAATCGTACTAACTTGACCCAAAAAGACGTACAAGTTATATATCATGTTTTTGAAGGAAGGTGAACGGATGAAAACAGCGGTTTGGCTTTATTTCTTCATGTTTGTGGCATTCTTTGATCTGCATGCGCAGTACCCGATTCTGACGCCTTTCGCCATCTCCATCGGCGCCGCGCCTTCATTTATCGGTCTGATTATGGGCATGTACTCCCTCACGCATCTCCCGGGAAACCTTATAGCCGGCTTTAGTGTGGATCGATACGGCAGTAAAAGGTTTATTATCCTGAGCTTATTGTTCGGCGGCGTTCTGATGCTGCTGCAAGCCCATGTGACTGATCCTTGGCAGCTGTTGGCGGTGCGGTCCGTCAGTGGATTCGTCCTTGCTTTTCTATCGCCGGCTTGTTTAGCCATGCTCGCCAAGATGGCAAGAGATCATATCCATCAAGGGAAACTGATGGCGGGTAACGGGCTGATCCATACGTTTGCGTCCGTATTCTCGCCCGCGGCAGGAGCCTACCTTGTCGCCCAATTCGGCTTTACCGCCTCTTTTCAAGTGCTGGGTTGCCTGCTGATTGCCACAGGCTTATTCGCCATCTTCGGCATCAAGAGCACCTCGGCCGTTGTAGCGGAACAGGCTCTGGCCGTATCTAATGATGACGAGCCTGGAGTCGTACGCCCGAAAGGTAAACTGATGATGCCCGAACCGACGGCTTCTCCCGTGCCTTGGTTGTTCTACGGGTTACCTCTGGCCATATCCTGCTCGCAGGGTATCTTGTTCTTCGAGCTGCCCTTGCTTGCCCGTAATTCCGGCGAGGCCGGTATTATGAACACGGGCATACTGTTCTCCCTAGTCAGCTTGGGCGCGCTGATTACGCTGTCACTCCTGTTCCTGAACCGGCTGTCGCCTTTTATTCGTACGGCATCGGGAAGCTTAGCCTTAAGCTTAATCTTCTTCGGGATGGCGTCAGAATGGCCCCTCCCTTTAGCGGGGTCTCTGGTGCTCATCGGGATGGCCAAAGGCATCATCTTCCCCGCCCTGGCCTCGTTATTGCTTTCGTTAAGCGGCGGTGTCCGCTATGGCCGCGTTTTCTCGCTGCTATCGGTCGCTTTCTCGATCGGAGCTTTCCTTGGACCGCTGATTGCCGGACATTACCGGGATGAGATTTCCCCTTACTTTGTGGCGTTTCTTGTGCTGATTCTCGCTTTAACCGTATTTCCGGTTTATATGATTCGTACCTTCGGACTCATGAAGACCGAGTAGACATTCGCCCGTTTCTGCCTAACTGGGTATTCGCATAGTCCCATTGGCCTCCATCGCCATAGGATAAGATCAGGTAATGACTCCTTTACCGAAAGGGGGGAAACACACATGTCTAACTACGGTGCTAACTGTGGCGCGGGTGTAGGCGGCGCTTACTCTTCCGTTGGAGCAATCCTTGTTCTTTACATCTTGCTGGTTATCATATTGAGCGCATACTGTTTCTAATCACGCGCAATGAACCGTCCTTCCCCTGAAGGGCGGTTTTTCCATGTATTTAGCGGCAAAAAAGGACAACCTAGTTTATAATTCACTTATGTCGCAACATGAAGGAGAACAATGATGGGTGACCTTGTGCTGATTGTGGAAGGCAAGAACGATAAGAGAAGGCTGACGCGGTTACTCAGTCCTGACATTGACATATACTGTACATTCGGCACGCTGAATACGGACAAAACAGAGCAATTGCGGAAGAAAGTCCGGAACCGGCAAGTCTATTTGTTTATGGACAATGATTCGTCGGGGTCGAGAATCCGTAAAGTCCTCCGGGACATGTTCCCGGACAGCGAGCAGATTTATACCCGCAGGGGATATGCCGGTGTTGAAGGCACTCCTGATGAATATCTGATTCAACAATTAGAAAAAGCCGGATTGGAGGAATATATCCTCTACCCGACTTATCCGTTGCCTGATCCTCTTCAAGATTAAGGTCAGCTTAACTCCTGCATATGCTTCACAATGGTATCCGCGGATAATTCCGTATCATTCCCATTGTACGACTGGCGAATCGTACCGTCTTGATCCACAAGGAAAATGTAATTCTGATGGATAAAGCCGCCCTTGCCGTCATCCTGAACACCAATTCCGTAATCTAAAGCCACTTTTCTGGAATAAGCCTCTTCCCCGCGCAAGAATTTCCATCCTTCCTTGTCCGCTTGGAATCCGCTCGCGTATGCCTTAAGCTTGTCTTCCGTGTCCCGCTTCGGGTCGAACGTAATGGAATGCATAACCACATCGCTGCCCAGCATGTTCTTGTCTTTCAGTTTACCTTGAACCTCACGTAACAGGTTGTTCGTCATAGGGCATACATCCGGACAACTCGCGAAGAAGAAATAAACAATTCGCACTTTCCCCTCTGAGTCCCGCATCGAAACTTTCTCGCCTGCTGTATTTGTGAACTCAAAATCCGGGGCTTTGCCTTGGTCTGGTAAGTTACTTTTGCCCGTAGCGTTTAACAAGATGAACAACCCCAAAATAACACATAACAATCCAATAACAATCTTAAAACCATGCCTTCTCATGACCTGTTCCATTTCCTGACGTTCCCCTCTCCGCTTAAAAAGAAAACGCCTCTCGGCGTCTCAATAATGATCTGTATGAACATTAAAACCATTCCGCTCTTGTTTACACACTCACCGTATCAATAATCATGACCAGAAACAGAATCATGAGGAAGTTAACGGAGAGCTTAAAATTTTTGCGGGCCCAGGCGTCGTCGTCCTTCGCCTTAAAGCCGGATAGCGCGGAGATGAGCCAATATACACCTAAAACAGTCGTTACAATAAGAAAAATCCAGCCTACATAACCATAATAGTAAAGCGCGGCATCCGCTACAATTAAGAGGACAATATATGGAATCATCTGAATCTTCGTCCGATGCACGCCTTTCACGACGGGCAATAAGGGGAAACCTGCCGCTCGGTATTCTTCTCTGCGATAAATGCCCAGCGCCCAGAAGTGCGGAGGCTGCCAAAGAAAGAGGATGGCGATCAGCAACCAAGCCCCGATATCCATTGTGCCGGATACTGCGCAGTATCCAATGACCGGCGGCATAGCGCCTGAAAGTCCGCCAACCGCTGTGCTCAAGGTTGATGTGCGTTTAAGCCACGCTGTATAGATGCCCACATAGACGATCATGCCGATAATACCCAGGATCGCAGCCAGATTGGAAACTAACAGCCAGAGTACCAACAAACCCGCAACGCCCAGGATGACGCCATAGTTAAATACGGATGAAGCTTTAATGCGGCCGGTCGCGGAAGCCCTGTTGCTTGTCCGTTCCATCTTTGTGTCAAGCTCCCGGTCCAGATAGTTATTGAAAACACATGATGACGCCATAACAAGCGTGGTGCCCATCAATGTATAGAACAATAATAACCAATCGATATCCCACTTGGAGGCCAACCAGAACCCGCCAAAAGCAGCAATTAAATTGGAAGCGAGGATTCTAGGCTTCGTTAGTGTTATATAGTCTTTCCACACGGGACGTACTCCCGCTTGAGGTGTATCCACTGCTTATGATCCTCCTTGTTTCCTGTAACTCTTAACATCATAGCAAACCCTGCTCCCGTTTGACAATGTTCGCCATGGCGAATTCATAGGATTGTAATATGTTTCGTTCATTTCACAATTAAGTCATGAAATGGTTCCTTAGCCCATACATTGTACTGAAAGTATGATCATGAACAGCATAAGCTTCGATTTGGAAAGGAAGGAATCATCATGGCTGTCATCAAGGCGAATGCCGAGGATACGAAATTGTTGGCACGATTAATGCGTGCGGAAGCCGAGGGTGAAGGCGAACTTGGCATGCTTATGGTAGGCAATGTAGGCGTGAATCGAGTTCGGGGCAACTGCCTTGATTTCCGCAACATCCGCACATTGCCCCAAATGATTTACCAGCGTCCCGGCGGCTTTGAAGCGACGATTAAAGGTTACTTCTACCAACGGGCAAGGGAATCCGAAATCAAGCTGGCGAAACGAGTAATCAATGGAGAACGTCAACATCCCGCCACGAACGGGTTATGGTTTTATCGCCCAACCGGCGGTTGTCCGGCAACCTGGTACGATCAACGTAACACGGGGCGCTTCAAAGCCCACTGCTTCTTCGCGCCGACACGCGGTGATTGCCCAAGCGTTTATTGAGACGTGTGTACTGTTTCACGATTATAAAGGATTGAAAGGATGATGTATAAACATGTATCCATATGCTCCCTTTCCAAGATCTTCTGTTCCCTACGGTTACCCGATGCAAGGCCAAGGTATGATGCCCGGACAAGGGCAAGGTATGATGCCCGGAGGTCCAGGAGGTCAGATGACCCCGCCGCAACCGAGCGGCAGTTATCTCCCTGGCACAGTCCCGGGTGCCGTTGCGTCGGCTGTACTTCCGTTTGTTGAAGAATCTTACATAGAAAATATTCTTCGGCTAAACCTCGGCAAGGTTGCAACCGTGTATATGACGTTCGAAAACAGCGCGCAATGGAATAACAAAATCTTTCAAGGCGTCCTGAAAGGCGCCGGCCGGGATCACATTATCCTGGAGGATGCCAACGGTGTCAATTACTTGCTCTTGATGATTTATCTCGATTACATCACGTTCGATGAAGATATTACTTATAACTACCCGTTCCAAGGCTTCCAAGGACCTGTAACCAGATAAGTTTGCCTGCTGCCCTGTTCATCTTCCAACCCCCTCCTTCGGATTCACTTCGAAGAGGGGGTTACTTGTTTAAATTCCCACACATGAATTTTAGCCCTCCCGCCTTCAATCCATACGTGAAACGGTTCCCATAACGTTGGTTTCGCAAGTTCTTCCGTTCGTTCCTTTTTTAATTGCAGGTAGAAATCCTCGGAGGTATTATGCCAGATCTCTACGAAAAGCTGCGCTTGATCCGCTCCTTCCAGCCATTCGATACGAATCCCCTGCCCGTTGTAAGCCGCTATGCGTTCACTCATAAATTTCAGATAGGGCTCCCTGTAATCGGATTTTATTTTGTACTCCACAAAAATTTTACGCATGTTGGTTTGCCTTCCTTCCTTCTGCTTTATATACTATAGAACATATTTCTTTTCTTACATTATAAAATAGATCGCGTAGGATGATAATGTTGTAATAGTATTCCTGACTTTAGGAGGAGAACCGTTTGGACACAGGAACCCATCTAGTTATCGGACTCGGACTGGCCGGACTGGCTCATATTGACCCTGTTGTGGCTTCCGATTCCACCCTTGCTACCGCGGTGTTTATCGGTACCGTATTGGGACAACAAGCTCCTGACGCAGACACCCTTATCCGTTTTCGCGGCAATGCGGCTTACATTAAGAATCATCGCGGTAAATCCCATTCCTTGCCGGCGGTTGCGCTTTGGACATTGCTTATAACTGGGCTAATTTCGTTATTCTTTCCTGCAGCTTCCGTTGCGCATCTTATGCTTTGGGTATTTATCGCTGTCGCGTTGCATGTTTTCATTGATTGCTTTAACACCTATGGTACCCAGGCGGCTTACCCCCTTACAGAGAAGTGGATTTCATGGAACATTATTCACATCTTCGATCCGTTCATCTTTGTTGCGCACGTGATCGCGATCTTGTTCTGGACATTCAGTTTAACGAAACCGGAGTTTATCTTCACCGCGTTGTATATCATCATTGCCGGATACTATTTATGGCGCACGTTTGTTCACTTCTGGTTGCAACGGAGCTTGCCTAAGCACGATCCCGAGTATAAGACAGGGGAAACCTACTATGCGATTCCTACCGTTAAATATAACGCCTGGAACGTGGTAAAGCGTATAGATTCCCGTTCTTATCGCATCGGCGATTTTTCCGGGGGAACATTACGTTGGTTGGACCAGGCTACCTGTTCCGATCATCCTGCCGCGGAGCTATCCAAGCAGTCGCAAGAAATCGGCGCTTTTACGTACTTCTCTTCATTTGCTTGCGCGGATGTGAAAGAGCATAAATGGGGGTATGAAGTGCGTTGGGTAGATGTTCGTTACCGGCACCGTAAACAATATCCGTTTGTGGGTGTCATCTTGATGAACACGGAATACAAAGTGTTGGATGCTTATGTAGGTTGGTTAAGCGATGAACGGTTAGAGAAAAGATTGCGGATGGACAGCTACTGAAATACAATAAAGCTCAAGGGGATTCCCTTGAGCTTTACTGTGATGCAAGATGTATAGATTAACGAGATTGACCGGAAATGGATTGCTCAGCGATTTCAACCAAACGGCGAGTGATGTGACCACCGATTGCACCTGTGTCGCGAGTAGCCATGTTACCGTAGTAACCGTCTTGCGGAATTTGAATGCCAAGCTCTTGAGCGATTTCATATTTCAATTGCTCTAATGCTTGGTTAGCTTGTGGTACAACTAAATCGTTAGTACGGCTTGATCCTGATCCCATAATGAAAATCTCCCTTCGAATGTGCAATCTCTGATGTATTTGCAAGCTTGCAAACTTATTATGATACCGTGCAGAACTTGTTATTCACTATATTCCGAAAAAAACGAATTTTTGAGGTGGAAGATTTTGAGCAAATCGTTATCCTTATTTTTTGCCGTTCTGTCTACAATTCTGCTGGTTGGAGTCGGTGCTGCCCTTAGTTTTCGCAACGTATGGCTGGTCATCGGATTGATTGTAGCTTGGGTCGCTTTGTTAGGTTATTCTTTTGCATTGAAAGCTCGTCTACGCAGACAACAGGAATCCGAAGAATAGTTGCGCCATACGAAACACCCTCAACCGAGTAGGTTGAGGGTGTTTTTATCGAAATGATACTTATTATAAGCGAAAGCCCATGCGTTGTTTTACTTCGCGCAAAGTAGCGTTTGCCGTTACAGCCGCCTTCTCCGCGCCCTGAGCCAGAATGGCGTCCAGTTGACCGGATTCCCGGATCTCATAATAACGCTGTTGAATGGGTTCCAACAAGCTGACAACAGCTTCGGCTACGCCTTTCTTAAATGCCCCGTAGCCTTCGCCTTCATATTTGGCTTCCACCTCTTGTAAACTTAAACCGGAGCATCCGGCATAAATACTCATGAGGTTGCTGATTTCAGGTTTGTTGGCCGGATCAAACTTCACTTCACGTCCGGAATCCGTCGTAGCGCGGCTGATCTTCTTCCGGATCACATCCGGCGCATCCAACATCGATATAAAGCTAGCCGGATTGGGACTGCTCTTGCTCATCTTACTTGAAGCGTCGTCTAGAGACATAATACGAGCGCCTACCTTTTGAATATAGGGCTCAGGTACCGTGAACAAATCTCCGAAGCGTTGATTAAACCGCTGGGCCAAATCCCGCGTAAGCTCCAGATGCTGCTTCTGATCGTCGCCAACCGGAACCAAGTCGGTATTGTAAGCGAGAATATCCGCTACCATTAGCGCAGGGTACACAAACAAACCTGAACCGATGGAGGACTTACCTGCGGATTTATCCTTAAACTGCGTCATACGCTCCAATTCGCCCATATACGTGAGCGTTGTCATCAACCATCCCAATTCAGCGTGTGCCGGAACATGGGATTGCAGATATACGCTGGCTTTCTGGGGATCAATACCTGACGCAAGATAAAGAGCCGCTACAGATGCGCTGTTCTCACGTAAAGCTTCCGGTTCCTGTGGAGTTGTGACCGCATGAAGATCCACCACCATGAAATAACACTCATGCGAATGCTGCAGCTCCACAAAGTTTCGAATCGCGCCGATATAGTTGCCTAACGTTAGTTGGCCGCTCGGTTGTATGCCTGACAATACTTTTTTCATAGATATTCATCTCCTTTTATAAAAAAAACAAAAAAAGCCTTCCGTCGCAAGGGACGAAAGACCGTGGTACCACCCTAATTCCATGTTAATCTGCGCCTTAAGGAACGAAGATGCAGTTCATCTCGTCCGCGCTGTAATAACATGCTTGATCTCCATAACGGGGAGAAACCGACTACGCCTACCCAAGGCGCAAACTGCACCTCTTCAGCCTCGCGCTCCAAGACCCATTCCATCCGCCGCAGCACCGGTTCACACCACCCACCGGCTCTCTTCAGCCTACGCGATACGGACGTACTTACTCCTGTCATAGCGTTTCAATATTTACACTAATTATATACGGCAAACCGACAAAGTCAACGTTTGAATTCGGCATAAAATACCTGCCAAAATTTTTTTTGCAGAATGCGTATTATTTTACTTTATGGTCATACTACCTTCATGGAGGTGATAACATTGGGATCAGGATCTAGCCGTACTAATGATTTGGTAGTACCACAAGCGAACCAAGCTCTTGAGCAATTGAAGTATGAAATCGCTCAAGAATTGGGTATTCAAATTCCGCAAGATGGTTACTACGGTAACATGGCGACTCGCGATACAGGCGCTATCGGTGGACACATCACTCGCCGTCTTGTAGAAATCGCCGAGCAACAACTAGCTGGACGTTACTCCAGATAATCAGTTATACCATACTTAACAAGGTGACTGTGCGCAGTCACCTTCCTTTGTGTTTACTTGTATACAGAACCTCTGATGGTATTACTGTAAACCTTCCCGCGAATGCTCTCTTCCTCTTCTTCTTGTTCTCTCTCAATATCTTCCGGGCGTAGAGGATCTACCTGCTCTGTCTGAATATCACCCAGGACGGGGTCATCGAAATCATGATCCTGCTCCTGTCGAAAAGGGAAGAGAAGTAACAGAAAGAGTAATAACGTCAGTACAACGAATCCGGTTTTCATATTCCTGTACCACCGCCTGTTGTTGTATGTCTATCTATGCAGTGTGGACGAAATATTCTGGTTTTAAACAAAGAACCCTTCTCCGAGAAAACGGAAAAGGGTTAAATCGTATGTATAATGATAGAAGAATAAGTGCTTTATCTCTCTTTATCATTCTGTTAGATTCTATGCTGGTTGATTTCAGCCACGAGGTTCGCCATGTTGTAGTTGGACTCGAACTGTACACTTGCGACTAGTACGTTCTGTCTAACAGTAAAATCGAAATAAATTTCTCCATGCGTCCAATGCTTCTTCATCTTCAACGACTGTATTGCCATTGTGCAGAATGCGCTCTGCTGCGCACCCGTCAAACCTTTCCCCGGTTCATTCATAGCTCCGTCCTTGCTCTCGATTGGATTATGACGAATGCCAAACTTACCGATCGCATTGTTGCGGATTTGGATGAAGACCGTGCCAGAAGATAAATAGTCTAATTCTCCAAGTAATTTCTTAAAAGCCATATCTAGCTGCCTAGCTAAAGGGAGCTGTTCAATTAACAATGAATCTCCTCCTTCCGTATTGTTTATGCAAATCACACCCAGTTATAGGGAGTTTTTATCATTATAATGCGACTTGCGACCTAATATCAACATAAATTTACATAAAAATTATAAAATAATGAAAATAACTGGTAATAACTCATTTTTCAACAAATTTTGCAACAGGTTTAAGGAGATTTTATAGACCTATTGTCTCATAGAGTGATATAATAAGGAGAAATTTGGGTGTTAATACTTAGTTAAGAAGGTGGATATGATGGAATGGTTTAACGGTTTATCTTTCCGTAGTAAATTGTTCGGAGGTGGATTTACAGTCGTCGGCTTGTTTTCTGTCATTACCTTGGTGATTCTGTTCAATTCTGATTTTCCTGTGTTTCTGGGTATTATTCTGATTGTGTTGATGTTAACAGGCAGTTATTTTATTTTTAACCTACTCGAGAAAGCGCTAACAGAACCGATTACGAGCTTATCCCGCGTTGCCCTCGGTATTTCTAAAGGGGATTTTACACAGAAAATTGAAGTGCGCTCGGAAGATGCTCTTGGAGAGCTGGGGCATTCCTTCAACCGGATGATTGATAAGCTGAAAGAAATTTTGAACGAAACAACAACGATCTCCAGAACCGTATCCGATTCCAGCCGCGACATTTACCTCAAGAATCAACATCTGCGCAATGTCCTTCAACAAGTTACGCTATCCGCAGGAGAACTCGCAACGGGAGCCAACGAAATTTCCGAGGATGTATCCGACATGTCCGTATCCGTTAAGGATATAGAATCCAAAGTCGTTGCTTACGCTCAGTCCACCCGTGAGATGAATCAAAGATCTGAACATACCGTGAATCTCATTGAGAAAGGCCGCCTTGCTGTTGAAAGCCAAACTCAGGGGATGAAGAGCAATATCCAAGCGACAGCGAACGTATCCGCGACCATTTCCGAGCTGGCTAAGCAAGCCGCGGGCATTACGAAGATTACGAAGACCATTTCCGAAATCGCTGAGCAGACCAATCTGCTTTCTCTGAACGCATCCATTGAGGCAGCCAGAGCCGGTGAACATGGTAAAGGTTTTGCAGTAGTTGCCCAAGAGGTTAGGAATCTGGCCGAAGAATCGACCGCCTCCACGAAAGAAGTGTTTAATTTAGTCAAAAGTATTGAACGCGGCATCCATCAAGCCATTCATCATATTCAAGCCAATGAGCAGATTGTAAATACGCAGAACGGATTAATCCAGGAAACAGAACGGGTCTTTTCTGAAATCGTGGATTCTGTAAGCTTTATTGGAAACCAGATTGCTTCCTTTAGTAAAGAAAGCGAACAGATGCTGGAGAACTCGCGCCGAATATCCAACGCCGTTGAGAATATTTCCGCCATCACGCAGCAATCCGCAGCCGGAACGGAAGAGGTTTCCGTTTCCATGAATGCACAGATTGCATCTGTACAAGACATGGTTGAACGCTCTGAAAGTATGTCGCAGTTGGTCTCTCAATTACAACGAACGATTCAAATCTTTAAATTTTGATCATCCTTACATAATGAAGAAGACCGTTCCCACCATGGGGAACGGTCTTCTTCATTATGGTTACGCTAGGACGCTGTCATGTCCAAGAATGCTTCGACATCCTGAACGCACAACCCCACAGCCTCATTCCAGAAATCAGGTTGTGTTAAATCCACGTTCAGATGCTTATGCGCAAGCTCTTCCACGGTCATTCTGCCGGTATCCTGAAGCAAAGAGATATATTTATCTTCGAAGTCGGTCCCTTCTTTCAGAGCACGCGCGAAGATGCCGAAACTAAACAGATATCCGAAAGTGTACGGGAAGTTGTAAAAGGGCACTTCAGTGATGTAGAAGTGCATCTTGGAAGCCCAGAAATGCGGATGATACTCCCCGAGCACATTGTGATAAGCATCCTTCTGGGCCTGTACCATGAGTTCGCTCAATTCAACCGCGCTAACCAACCCTTCTTTTCGCTTCTCATAGAAGCGGGTTTCAAAGAGGAATCGCGCCTGGATATTCAAGAAGAATGCGATAGAACGCTGAATCTTGTCTTCCAGCAAAGTCAGCTTCTCCTCATCATTCTCAGCTTGCTTTACCGCAGCGTCGGACACAATCAGCTCCGCAAAGGTGGAGGCCGTCTCCGCTACGTTCATGGCATAATCTTGTGCCAGCGCGGGCATATCCTCCATTATATATTGATGATAGGCATGACCGAGCTCATGGGCAAGCGTGGACACGTTGGATGCTGTCCCCGAGAAAGTCATAAATATACGGGTTTGCTTGCTGAAAGGGAAGGATGTGCAGAATCCCCCTGGCCCCTTCCCTGGTCGATCCTCAACTTCAATCCATTGCTCCTCGAAGGCTCTGTGCGCAAAATCCGCCATCTTCGGACTGAACTTCCGAAATTGCTCCACGATAATTTCAGCCGCTTCATCATAGGAATATTCCTTGCTTGCCTTACCCAGGGGCGCATCTACATCGTGCCAATTCAATCGCTCCAATCCAAGGAGTTGAGCCTTCCGCTGCAAGAAGTCCAGGAACGTTTGACTCTTTCTGTTAATCGCATCCCACATTGCGGAGAGGGTGTTTTCCGACATACGGTTGATGGCTAAAGGTTCTTTCAGAACGGCATCCCATCTGCGACCTTTGTACAACTGCAGCCGGAACCCGCCGAGGTGATTCAGGGCATCTGCGCAAAAATCCTCCTTACGCTCCCACTCTGCTTCCCACTTCGCGGACATCTCTTCACGAACTTGTCGATCGGCGCTGTGTAATTTGTTAAAAGCCTGCCCAGCCGACAGCATTCTGCTTTCCCCTTGATCTTCATAAGAAATTTGAATTTGACTTACGGTGGTCTCGTACAGTGCTCCCCATCCGTGGTAACCGTCTACAGCCAAGTCATTGGCCAATGCTTCCAACTCCGGCGCCATCTTCTCGCTGGCCAGGTGTCTTCGCTCATTCAGATTGAACTCGAGATTCCGATAATCTTCTGACTTCAACAACGCATTCCAGTTGTCATCCGGGATTTGAGTTAACATTAAATCAAAATACGTCAGCGATGATAAAAACCGGGCATGAATTCCGCGGAATTTACCTGTCAGTTGAACCGCCTTTTTGTCCTTTTGGTTTTGAGCTGTCAGGCATTCCACAAAGGAACCGGCCTCACGCAAGCGATTCGTTAGACTTTGCATCAATGTAACGGCTTTGTCAAAATCGTCCGCACGAAAGACGGCTTCCGAAGGCTTATGTACCAGTTCCATAAAACTGACAATATCCTGTTCAACTTGTTGCAGAAATTCGTTAAATGCGGGTGAGTTGCTTCCTCCGGAAAAGATGGTGTCCAAGTTCCAAACTTGACTTCTGGTTTGATTCATCATCATCGCACCTCTCTATAATGTACTTCCGATTTGAAACTTGTTCAAAGGAAGTGTATAACTATGAATATAACGAATAGACCTTCTCGGGGGGAACGAAGATGAAACCATTAAATATATCAGCCGATACCGCGGTGAAGCTCGCGGAGCATTTAAAAGTACCGATTGAACAGCTTATGCACATGCCTCAGCACATTCTGCTTCAAAAACTGGCGGAACTCGCCTCCGCAACGGAAAAGGATACCGGAAAGTCATGATTCCCTTCAATCGAACTTGGCCATACGACATCATGATGAATGATATTTATGTAACGGAATGCCCTTATTGCCTAAGTTCTAATGTCCTGCTCCCTTTAAGAAAAAGCGAACTGTCCGAAATTCATGACGGACGCAAGAAGCTGCTTGTGTTTCCCTGTTGCCATGCAAGAGTTACTTTGGTAGACGTGGATTCGGATTACTTACTTGCGAACGAGCCGTTTCCGAACAGAGGTCAATAAAGAAGGAGAAACTTCCCAGGAGGTTTCTCCTTCTTTAATTAGTTCACGCTTCTTTCATTTCATCAGGCAGTTCCAAGTGATGCCCCAGCAGATCTTCCCTCGTGACTTTCCATTGTTCGCGGCTGCGTGAAATCATCGCGGCGTCTGTGATCTTCTTGTCATTGATTACGTATCCGAACCACTTCACAGCGTCCTTGTATTGACCCGTTCGGCGATATAATTCTCCGATGAGATACATCAACCTTGCATGATTTAATTCTGCCTCCTCAACTTCATACACTTTCGTGTAAGCATCCAAAGCAAAGGATAGAAACCGCTGTTCTTGCTCCGCATCTTGCTTGTCTCGGTACAACCATGCGATATGATGCAGTATGCCGGCTACCATCCGGTGACTCTCATTCTTGATTTGCGCGCAGAGCAATGCCAGTTGGTAACATTGCAGAGCTTCTTCCCAGGTTCGTTCTCCGCCGTAATCCCGCGGGGACCAGTTCCGGGTAACCCTTTCTTTAAAGAGGGCTCTTGTAGCTTCCGAAATCCCATCTTCCGAATTTTCTGTACTCGCTTAACCGCAATGGGGACACACACGCACTACGTAATAATCAGGGTTAATCTCTTTATAATGCCCGCAAAAATCGGCATCCGTCCTATATGGACGTTTGAAGCTGGATCTTACTCTTGACGTTTCAAAAACTATGGAGCACATATGACATCGTACCTTGATTGCAAATAGCGGTTCCATCTGGCATTATGCCTCCCTAAGGGTGTATGTTCACGGCGTGTTGACAAAATGATAAGCGGGTCCCGAGAGTCTCTCGATGACGGCATCCCTTAAAGCTTCTTCAGTACCCAGTTGAACCAGGGCTTCCTTCATACACCTTAGCCAAGCTGAGGCAAGTTCCGGCGTCAAGGCAAAATGCATATGACGCGCGCGCATCATAGGGTGTCCGTAAGCTTCTGTAAAGAGGAGAGGACCTCCGAAAAATTGAGTCAGGAACATCACTTGTTTCTCCATAACGGAATCGATATTACTTTCGGCAAAAAGGGGAGCTAACTCCTCATCTTGCAATACAATCGGGTAGAAGGTATGTACGAGCCGTGTCACGCCTTCGGCTTCACCCAGCAATTCATAAAAAGTCAATGCTTGCAAGTCGGTCATAATGTTTCCTTTCTGATCCCTCAATTCATACGCTGGATAAGGTTTTGAATACCTTATAGTATATCACAATGCACCTCTTGATAAATCAAAAAAAGGTGCCCGTCAGAGGGGGCACCTGTGCTGTAACATGAACTTCCGCCGTTCATTTAGTTTTCCCAATCTTCTTCAGCGGGTCCCATTAAAGACTCTCTGATTACGTATACGAAAGCGCACACGAGTATACCTGCAATTACACTCATCATATACATCACTCCACTCTAAAGTTATGATAACGATGTCAGTGAGCCTATCAAGATTTTGGTTACCTTTATTATATCATAAGTATTCAGAATAATCAGTATACTACGCCTGTTTATTCACTGCTTTATTAATATTTTTCTTAGGGCATGTCTTATGAAACGGGCTCATATCTTATAGTAAAACCTAAACGGAGGCTCTTTATGCGTCTGCCTTCCATTTTTTCTTCTATCCTTATAAGCACCGGTGCATTAATCATCCTCCTCTTGCTCGTCCAACACCCCGCTGTAGGCTTATCCGCGGCGCTTAAAGGCATCGCCATCTGGTGGGATATTCTATTCCCGGCGCTTTTCCCTTTCTTTGTTATGTCAGAACTGATGATCGGATTCGGTGTGGTACATTTTATGGGAACATTGTTTGATCCGATGATGCGGCCCTTGTTTCGAGTACCGGGCATTGGAGGTTTTATTATGGCCATGGGCTTCGCTTCAGGCTACCCTGTCGGAGCAAGGCTCACCGCTAAGCTGTGGGAGCAGAAGCAGATTACCCGAGAAGAAGGAGAGCGACTCGTCGCTTTCACCACCAGTTCGGATCCCATCTTCCTCATCGGAGCTGTCTCCATTGGATTTTTTCATGATGCGGGTTTAGCAGCCATTCTGGCGGCCACGCATTACGGTTCCGCCATCCTTGTAGGAATTGTTATGAGGTTTCACGGACGGTCATCATTGCCGACTCCGGCTAAGGCAACGGTCCGTGGAAATATACTGGTCCGCTGTTTTCGGGCTATGCATGAAGCCAAAACAGCGGACGGCCGTCCCTTTGGCGAGCTTCTAAAGGATGCCGTACAATCCTCACTGCGCTTAAGCTTTATCGTAGGTGGACTCGTCGTCTTTTTTGCAACTGTCATTGACTTGTTATCAGCCGCCGGCTTCATGCCATGGCTTTATGGGGTTACTGAAGCCCTGCTGGCCAGTATAGGGATATCCGCTTCTTTGGCTCCTTCTTTCGTCAATGGGTGGTTTGAAGTAACATTAGGGGCCAAATTTGCCGCCGCGGCAGGTTCAGGCGTTCCACTGGTTTACAAAGCGGCTGCAGCTGCATTCGTACTCTCTTGGGCAGGGTTATCCGTTCACGCGCAAATTGTGAGTTTAATCCAGCATACGGGGATGCGGTACGGACCGTTTTTTTTCGCTCGTTTGTTACACGGCATATTGGCTTTTCTACTTACCCTGTGGTTGTGGGAGCCGTTACAGCAACTCAGGGGCACAACCGGCGGTGTGTTACAAGTGTTTAGCCCATTATACATGCCTGCCGGGCAACGTATTGCGGAAGGCATATCCTACTCCGTATACATCATCGTGATTCTGTTCGTTATTCTAATAGCAATGAGCGTTCTTCATCATATGATTGTGACAGTAGCGAGACCTTTTAATAAAAAGTAATGTCCGGGAAGGTGTTAAGCATTGTTTTCTCGGCTTATATTGATTATGATTTAGTCATGAAAATCTATGATGATATATATGGAGAAACCTATGAACTGGACTAAAGCAGTAACGTCACACTTAATTTCAGAGCAGTCGAATTGCCAGATGATTATCGTTGGAGAGACAGACGACGGACAGCCGTTCTGTTACGAGAACCGTTTCACTATTGAACGAATAGCAGAAGATCAGTTTACAGCTTCATTGCAGTTTGAAGATCTCAACCCTCTGCTGTCTCTGGACAAAGTAAATTTTATTGAGTTTTCTTTTTTTGATAAAGGAATATTATATTATTCATTCGTACATATGCTTGGCAAAGAGTACAATGCCGAACGATGCCTCATTCACCTTGCCGCGCCAGAGGAACTTTATACGTCACAGAACCGGAAATTCCCTCGTGTTACACTGACGGACAAGCTGCCTCTGCGTTGTGAGATTATCGGCATACGTAAACAACAACAAATTCAAGGAACCTCCTTTCAGGGACAGATGGTTGATATTAGCGGCGGCGGGCTTTCTTTTTTGTGCACAAGCAAGCTTTTCCACCCGCTATTGTTGCGCCTGAGGTTCCACTTGCCTGTATATGAAGAAGTGTTTGAGGTTACCGGCGAGGTCATTCGGGTCACTTCCCAGACCGGTTCTTCTTATCGGATCGCGGTTGAATTCAGAGATATTCCGGAATCGGTTGTAACCCAAATTAACGCGTATGCAACAGCAACGGGCGGCTAACTAACCACTTCAAGTTAAACGACATAGAGGAGGACCATGTTTGAAGTATACGATTCTGAACCGAGGCGACCGGCTATCCCAGGAACTCACGGAAACCTTCCATCGACTTGCTGCGGAAGGCGGGATGACTATGGATCAACACGTTCCTGACATCGTGATTTCCATAGGCGGAGACGGTACGATGCTTCATGCCTTTCATTCCCATATCCACTTATTGGACAAGGTCTCTTTCGTGGGTGTCCACACGGGTCACTTGGGTTTTTACGCTGACTGGAAAGCCACTGAGATTGCTGAATTGGTGAAGCGTATGACAACGCCCGATGTGGAGATGAAGATTGTTAAATATCCTATTGCCGAGATCGAGATAGTTACGAAGAAAGCGGGCAAAGAGGTTTTTTACGCTCTCAATGAATTCACAATTCGGGGAGATGACGGAAAAACCCTAGTGGCCAAAATTAATGTGAATTTAGAGGATTTCGAAATGTTCCGAGGGGACGGCATATGTATCTCCACTCCCTCGGGAAGTACGGCTTACAACAAGAGCTTGCAAGGCGCCTTGCTGCATCCTTCGATTGAAGCTCTGCAAATTGCGGAAATCGCCTCGATTAACAATCGGGTATACCGTACACTGGGCTCTTCCATGATATTACCCAAGCATCATATTTGTGATATTTTCCCCCGTGAAGATCAGAAGCTGCAGCTGTCTGTGGATCACATGAACATTCAGCGGGACGATATTCTGTCTATTCGAAGTCAAGTTTCTGAATTAAAAGTCAGCTTCGCCCGATATCGTCCGTTTCCGTTCTGGAATCGCGTCCGTGCTGCGTTTATCGGTAACGAACCGATGGAATAGAATAATCTGTATCGAGGCCTCTCAGGATGTGCGATTCAGTATACGTGGACTGAAAAATACTACTTTCCCATGTGATAAACATAAAAAACCGGCCAGATCTAAGCAATTGCTCAGATCTGGCCGGGTTTGTTTCTATGGGGCGAACGGTCTTTTATTGGTTTTCTCCGGAACCTGAGTTGACCGGTCCCTTGGTGTTAATCGGTGATTGATGGTTCTGCTGAGGGAGGTTTCGGATATTTCCTTGGCCGGCGTTTCCGTTTCCCGTATTCGCTGATTTGGCATTGGGATTTCCGCCGCCGGCATTCGCATGACCTCGTCCCTTGCCCGAAGAACCATCTCTGCGGGGTTGGGACGCTGCGCTGTTTCCTCCGTTGGAGGAACCTGGTGTCCGTTGGTTACCTGCTGCACTCACATGTGCAGTCTGAACACCTCCTGATACGCTTACCTTGGGTCCTGAGGCTTGATTCCCGCCTTGTCCCTTGGATTTGCCTCCCTGGCCTTTGAAACCCTGAGGACGGCCTTCCTGAGGACGATCCTGGTGTTGCTTGCGGTCAGGCTTCAACTCGCCTCTTCGTTTATCCGGTTTGCCATCTGTGGCTGAGGCACGGCCTCCGGCATTGCGATCTTGATAACGCCCTTGATTTCTCCGGTTATCCTGCGATCTGCCTTCCGATCGGGGCGACTTTCCGTCTTGTGCTCCTTTGCCTTCGGAAACGGAATCCTGCTGTGCTTCCCCTTTCGGTTCCGGCGCCTTCGGTGTATGCCGTTCTGCCGGTTTGCTTTCATCCACAACAATCCATTTCGCTTTATCGCCGGCAGCAAAGTTCGATTCCGTAATTTTCTCCAATACAAAATACGCGCACCCAAAATTACAATACTCATTAAGGTAATCCTGAAGACACGCTACCGAGCTTTCGCGGGTTGCCTTGGGATTTTCTTCACGGAAGAAGCCTCTTAACCGAAGCTGGCTGTAGCCCCAGTCTCCCATAATGTAATCATAACGTTCAAGAACCTCGCTGTATCGTTCACGGAATGCTTCGGCATTCCAACCGTTCTTATACTCTTGTATGATTTCGTACGTTTTCTCGGTCAACTGAATCAAAGCCTGTTTCCCCCTTTATCCGCGTTACATTGCTTTATATTATTGGTGTTGTTGCGCGGACTGCACTTGCTCATGCGCGTGATAGGAGCTGCGGACAAAGGGTCCTGATTCCACATGGCTGAACCCGCGTTTCATACCTTCTTCTTTCAGCACGGCAAATTCTTCAGGTGGATAGAATCTCACAACATCCAGATGTTGCTTGGTCGGTTGCAAATATTGGCCGATTGTCATGATGTTGCAGTCTACGGCCCTTAAGTCTTCCATTGCTTGAATAATTTCGTTCCATTCCTCGCCGACACCCAGCATGATACTGGACTTAGTAGGAATATTGGGATTCATAGCTTTGGCACGTTGAAGCAGTTGAAGGGAACGTTTATATTTGGCTTTAGCGCGAACTCGGTTGGACATGCGTTCCACTGTTTCAATGTTATGGTTGAGGATATCGGGTTTAGCGTCCATTACGATTCTCAGGGAAGATTCCTCACCCATGAAATCCGGAATCAACACCTCGACACTGCACAGCGGCAAGCGTTCACGCACTGCTTTCACCGTAGCGGCGAATATAGAAGCCCCGCCGTCTTTCAAATCGTCTCTTGCTACAGAAGTAATAACCGCGTGCTGTAAATTCATCTGCGCCGCTGCTTCCGCTACACGCTCCGGCTCTTGTAAGTCAAGTTCTGTGGGGAGTCCAGTTTTCACGGCGCAGAAACGGCAGGCGCGCGTACAAATATCCCCCAAAATCATAAACGTTGCGGTACGGTTCGCCCAGCATTCATAAATATTCGGACACTTTGCTTCTTCGCAAACGGTGTGCAACGTCTTCGAGCGCATCATTTCTTTAATTTCTTTATAGTTATCACCAGTCGTTAATTTAATTTTCAGCCATTCCGGTTTCTTGGCTTTAGAGTCCACTGCCATGGGCAACGCCTACTTTCTATCTCAGAGATGTATATTCATTGTCTGAATGTTCGTCCATATCAATAGTATTATATCACGAATCGTCAATCATTCCACGATGGACTCTCACATTTGATGCGACAAAGAACATATTCATATCCCTAAAGGTGCAAAGGTCGTTTATGGACTGGTCACACGGATATTATCGTAGAAGCGTAATGCCGTCCTAGGAGGGATGCGATGCTGCATCAGGACGGTAATCCCGTCCTATGGTGCTCGCGACTCCGCTGCGGCCGGGCTGTGCTCTTGCCGAATGCGCTAAGACGTCCCCCTTGTCGGGAATTCGTATCTACGTGGACATAAAAAAAGACGCATTTCTGCGTCTAATCATTTTTACGTCCCAGGAGGGATTCGAACCCCCGACCGTACGCTTAGAAGGCGTATGCTCTATCCGGCTGAGCTACTGGGACATATGTATGGAGCGGGTGATGGGAATCGAACCCACGCTATTAGCTTGGAAGGCTAAAGTTCTACCATTGAACTACACCCGCATTGAAATGGTCGGGATGACACGATTTGAACATGCGACCCCCTGGTCCCAAACCAGGTGCTCTACCAAGCTGAGCTACATCCCGAGAGTATAAATATAAATGGCGCGCCCTAAGAGATTCGAACTCCTGGCCTTTTGATTCGTAGTCAAACGCTCTATCCAGCTGAGCTAAGGGCGCATATATGGAGCGGAAGACGGGAATCGAACCCGCGACCCTCGCCTTGGCAAGGCGATGCTCTACCGCTGAGCCACTTCCGCAAGAAAAAAGGGACTTGCCAGGAAATAACAAGCATATGCTACAGAGCATATCTTCATATTACCCGGGAAGCTTTTATGCGCGTGGAGGGACTTGAACCCCCACGCCATAGGCGCTAGATCCTAAGTCTAGTGCGTCTGCCAATTCCGCCACACGCGCATAGTAATACAGGCAAGTTATAGGTTTACCTGGTTAAAGGTAAATGGTGAGCCATGTAGGATTCGAACCTACGACACCCTGATTAAAAGTCAGGTGCTCTACCAGCTGAGCTAATGGCTCTCATAAGAGAGAAATGGCTGGGGATCAAGGATTCGAACCTTGGAATGACGGAGTCAAAGTCCGTTGCCTTACCGCTTGGCTAATCCCCATCATAGAAAATGGTGGAGGATGATGGATTCGAACCACCGAACTCGTCAGAGAGCAGATTTACAGTCTGCCGTGTTTAGCCACTTCACTAATCCTCCAAGTTAAAGCTGGTGCCGTCGAGAGGACTTGAACCCCCAACCTACTGATTACAAGTCAGTTGCTCTACCAGTTGAGCTACAACGGCAAGGTACAATTTAATTTTGGGCAAAAAAAATGGCGGAGCCGACGGGATTCGAACCCGCGGTCTCCTGCGTGACAGGCAGGCATGTTAGGCCTCTACACCACGGCTCCACACTGAAAAGTCTTCATCCCCTGATTGGGGTCCCCGCAAAGTAATCAGAATAAGCTACAGAGCTTATCTTCACTTTGCGGGGTTGAATTGCGGGGGCAGGATTTGAACCTGCGGCCTTCGGGTTATGAGCCCGACGAGCTACCGAGCTGCTCCACCCCGCGTCATTAAATATAAAGTATATATGGTGGAGGCTGAGGGGATCGAACCCCCGACCCTCTGCTTGTAAGGCAGATGCTCTCCCAGCTGAGCTAAGCCTCCGAAATATGTGATGGTGACCCGTAGGGGATTCGAACCCCTGTTACCTCCGTGAAAGGGAGGTGTCTTAACCCCTTGACCAACGGGCCTTACTACGGAGAGAAAGGGATGCTCTCCACTACGTTTCGAGAATGCGAAGTAATCCTTACGAAGCTTATGCTTCACCGAACCCCTCGGGTCTCGAATCCCATGCATATGAGGTAAAGCTACGGAGAGAAAGGGATGCTCTCCACTACGTTTCGAGAATGCGAAGTAATCCTTACGAAGCTTATGCTTCACCGAACCCCTCGGGTCTCGAATCCCATGCATATGAGGTAAAGCTACGGAGAGAAAGGGATTCGAACCCTTGAGACGCTTGTGGCGCCTACACGATTTCCAATCGTGCTCCTTCGACCAAACTCGGACACCTCTCCAGATGGCTCCCCGAACAGGACTCGAACCTGTGACAACTCGATTAACAGTCGAGTGCTCTACCAACTGAGCTATCAGGGAATAGTGTTACATTCTGGTGGAGCCAAGCGGGATCGAACCGCTGACCTCCTGCTTGCAAGGCAGGCGCTCTCCCAGCTGAGCTATGGCCCCATGAAAAAACCCACTTTACTCCAAAGTGGGGGCTGCTTGGCAACGTCCTACTCTTCCAGGACCCTGCGGTCCAAGTACCATCGGCGCTGAAGGGCTTAACGGTCGTGTTCGAGATGGGTACGCGTGGTTCCCCTTCGCCATTGTTACCAAACTGTTGAAGGTTTGATCCTTCAAAACTGAATGTGAATGAATGTAAACTACGCGTTAACCTGTTAATTCAGGTCATTGGATAAGCCCTCGACCGATTAGTATTCGTCAGCTCCATGCATTGCTGCACTTCCACCCCGAACCTATCAACCTCGTCGTCTTCAAGGGGTCTTACTAAATTGGGAAATCTCATCTTGAGGGGGGCTTCGCGCTTAGATGCTTTCAGCGCTTATCCCGTCCGTACATAGCTACCCAGCGATGCCTCTGGCGAGACAACTGGTACACCAGCGGTACGTCCATCCCGGTCCTCTCGTACTAAGGACAGCTCCTCTCAAATTTCCTGCGCCCACGACAGATAGGGACCGAACTGTCTCACGACGTTCTGAACCCAGCTCGCGTACCGCTTTAATGGGCGAACAGCCCAACCCTTGGGACCTACTTCAGCCCCAGGATGCGATGAGCCGACATCGAGGTGCCAAACCTCCCCGTCGATGTGGACTCTTGGGGGAGATAAGCCTGTTATCCCCAGGGTAGCTTTTATCCGTTGAGCGATGGCCCTTCCATGCGGTACCACCGGATCACTAAGCCCGACTTTCGTCCCTGCTCGACCTGTATGTCTCGCAGTCAAGCTCCCTTATGCCTTTGCACTCTTCGAATGATTTCCAACCATTCTGAGGGAACCTTGGGGCGCCTCCGTTACTCTTTAGGAGGCGACCGCCCCAGTCAAACTGCCCACCTGACACTGTCCCTCACCCGGTTTCACGGGCGCAGGTTAGAACTCCGATACGATCAGGGTGGTATCCCAACGGCGCCTCCGGCGAAGCTTGCGCTCCCCCTTCTCAGGCTCCCACCTATCCTGTACAGATCGTACCAAAGTCCAATATCAAGCTGCAGTAAAGCTCCATGGGGTCTTTCCGTCTTGTCGCGGGTAACCTGCATCTTCACAGGTATTAAAATTTCACCGGATCTCTCGTTGAGACAGCGCCCAAGTCGTTACGCCATTCGTGCGGGTCAGAATTTACCTGACAAGGAATTTCGCTACCTTAGGACCGTTATAGTTACGGCCGCCGTTTACTGGGGCTTCGGTTCACAGCTTCGGATTGCTCCTAACCGCTCCCCTTAACCTTCCAGCACCGGGCAGGCGTCAGCCCGTATACTTCGCCTTACGGCTTCGCACAGACCTGTGTTTTTGCTAAACAGTCGCTTGGGCCTTTTCACTGCGGCCCCCTCGGGCTATTCACCCTACCGAGGCACCCCTTCTCCCGAAGTTACGGGGTCATTTTGCCGAGTTCCTTAACGAGAGTTCTTCCGCGCGCCTTAGAATACTCTTCTCGCCTACCTGTGTCGGTTTGCGGTACGGGCACCATCACCTGGCTAGAGGCTTTTCTCGGCAGCCAGAGTACATGTTCTTCGCTACTTATATTTCGCTCCCCATCACAGCCCAGCCTTACGATGTGCGGATTTACCTACACATCAGCCTCACTGCTTGGACAGGCTATTCCATCAGCCTGCAACGTTCCCCTTCTGCGTCACCCCATTGCTCATAACGGCTTACGGTGGTACAGGAATATCAACCTGTTGTCCTTCGACTACGCCTTTCGGCCTCGCCTTAGGTCCCGACTAACCCTGAGCGGACGAGCCTTCCTCAGGAATCCTTAGGCTTTCGGCGGACAAGATTCTCACTTGTCTTTTCGTTACTTATACCGGCATTCTCACTTGTATGCTGTCCAGCGCTCCTTACGGTACACCTTCAACCCACATACAACGCTCCCCTACCACTGATCTTACGATCAATCCATAGCTTCGG
>NZ_CP011388.1:80000-137500 GCF_001644605.1 Paenibacillus swuensis
CGAGTGGAATCCGTTCGGGAATATCCTGCATGTCGTCCAAAATATTTTGCACAACACCAATGGTTTCTGAAGTAATCTTCATATGTTCCGCGTAATTTAGCATGAAGCCCGTAACCTTACCATTCGCGTCTGTCTTCCAATCAATCAGTTTCTGCGAATTCTCCCCTTGCGCAATACGATCCGATATGGCTTTATTAATGGCCTGCGTCGCGATTTGCTTTACCCTGATTTTGGCGACTTTCATTAATGGAGGCCGGAGATTTTTCTCGATAAAAATAAAACTTTGCAACGAAAAGAAGAACATGATCACAAGCACGACGAAAAACACCTTTTTCCTGCTGCCGGGCTTGACTGTCTGGCTTCTCCATCTTTTTCTGCGCATCATGAGCAAGCACCCCCTGCACTTAAAGGATATGCCGCGCCCGTACAAAAAAGAAGAAGCCCCTCGAAGGGACTTCCCTATTGGATTACTGAACTCAATATTAAGTTGCCTCGTATGTATATTGAATGAGACTTAGAAGCTCTTCCCGCTGTATGCTTTGCAATAACTTGGATAAAACTTCGGTACCGTCGCCTCTTTCTTGTTCGATGACCAGATCCGTGAAGGCTAATGCATCCCAATGTTCTTTTTGGCCAAATGAGATCAGGCTCGCAGGTAATGAATGTCCTGTTGCAAGGCTGGACTCTATAGAACGTTGCACCTGATTCTGTGGATTCGTCCATCCGGTTAAGTGCCCCGCTTGGCGAAACCAGTATTTCGCGTTGGAGTAGTCTCCCTCCATCCTGTGCATAACGCCGTGCCAGTAGGCTCCGAGGGAATCCTGTTCGATCTGCTGGGCAAAGGCATGGGAACGGTTCAGAGAATCATTTAATAAATGTAAGCCTGCTTTTAACGCGACCGAAGCTACCAGATGTTGATTTCCTTCTATAGATAAAGAAGCAATTTCATCATCAAGCTGAGCATTCCAGACTGTTGTCGGTGTCAGGGGTTGCATGGGTGTACGCGCTTTGAAGATGTTTATCATCTGTTCAGGTGTCGATGTGCTCATTAAACACGCTCCGTTCAATTATAGAATGATATAGTTTCATTATAGTTGGAAATTTCTTTTTTTTCATGCGAAAATATATTAAACACAAATCTATTAAATGGAGAACAACATGAACGAATTCCCGATATATACATACAAAGGCGTGCTGGAGGAGAATTTCCCTTTCAAAATCAGTGTTCGTGAAGGCGCCGTTGTGAATACCATCCTGCACGCGCATGAGCATCTTCAACTCTGTTATGTGATGACAGGCAGTTGTTTACATTATACGGTGGGCAAAGAATTTAACCTTACCAAAGGTGATTTACTCTCCATCCCTCCCGGTTTGGAGCACAGGCTGTCCAATCGTGAAGAGTGGCCGATTCAGCTCATTCAAATTGACTTCATGCCCCATTGTATCAGCGAAAACATGAAGGACCTCTCCCTCATGCACACATTCATGGACTTTGCGTATATACAGCCCTTTATATCCGAGGAGAATGTGTTACCGAAGCTCCATTTTGCAGGGCATAAACAGATTCAGATTGAAGGGCTGATTGGTACGTTACTGACGGAATGGGCAGATCAGGAAGAGAACTTTCAACTGGCAATCAAAGCAGAGCTGCTGAAGCTTCTGGTGATGATCGGCAGAGAATATACCCGTTATAAAGAAGGCAGTGGTGAGAAACAGAAGATTGCTTATCATCACGAGGCATTCTATGAGGCTATAAGATATATCGATAAACATTATGATGAGGATCTAAGGCTTGAGGAGCTTGCGGCGTTGTCTCATATGGCCCCGTCTTCGTTCAGTACCATGTTGAAGATGGTAACCGGGACAAGCTATATAGAGTATGTGACGATCCTGCGGTTAAATAGCGCTGCCGATTTATTAAGGACAACCGACCTGAATGTTACGGAGATCAGCCTGCGAACAGGTTACAATCATCTTGGACACTTTACCAAAATGTTCAAAAGACATACGGGGCTCACGCCCGGCGAATACCGTAAACTCCAAAATACATTCACACCACCTAATTAACATTGAAACGCCCACCTCCTGAGAAGTGAGCGTTTCAATGTTTTCTTATATGACTACCAATATCCCTTCCCCTTGCCTAACAACCGCGTAACAGCTTCCGCAAAATAATAATCGCCATAAATCAACGAGCAATCGATATCCGATCCTGCGGGATGGTGTCCGCAAGCGTTAACCAGCAGACCTTCGTTGTCAGGCAGTTCCTTCGTGCTGTAATTATGATATAAACTTTGCAACGTGTTATCGGCGAATTGAACATACTTTTCCTTCTCTTCTCCCTCTACATGTTCCGCAAGTTCAAGCAAGGAGGCTGCCGCAATGGCTGCCGCGGACGTGTCTCGCAAAGCTTCCGAGGGGTTCGGTACAGAGAAATCCCACAATGGAATAAAATCCGGTTCCACACGGTCTATATACACCTCCGTCAGCTTACGTGCAAGTTCGAGGTATTTCTTGTCACCGGTGTACTTATAAGCATAAGTGTAGCCTCCGATCGCCCAAGTCTGACCGCGGGCCCAACAGGAATCATCGGCATAACCTTGAAAGGTTTGGCCAAACTTAGGTTGCCCGGTGGAAGGATCAAACACATACGTATGGAAGGTGGTGAAGTCCGGACGAATAATGGTGTTCGCGCAAGTGTCCGCGTGCGCTACCGCAACCCGCCGGTAATCTTCATCTCCTGTTTCTTCATACGCCCAGAACAATAAAGGAAGATTGTACATACAGTCAATAATGATTCTGCCTCTGTTTTCTTCACTGAATGCTTCACCTGACTCCCAGACGTTCCACGCTTGAATGAACTGCCCCGCTTCATTAAATCGCTCCTTTAGCCGGTCAGCCGCATCCAACGCGATCTTCCGTGCTTCCAGGTTTCCGGTTAATTTGTAATCCGCTACGAAAGTCGGCATGTAGAGAAACCCGATATCATGATCCAATGTTTCTTGTTGCTCATACAGTCTTTGGGTAAAGCGACTTTTGGAAGCCCGCGCAGCGGCGCTGAACTGTTGATCCCCGGAAAGTTCATAGCACAGCCAGTTTAGTCCGGTCCAGAATCCCCCGACCCAGAACCCGTTATCCGCGAATTTATATTTCCCTTCCGCCGTACCTGTTGGAAGCTGATCTCCGAAAGAGAGAATATTCTGTTTCGTCTTTGTCAGAATAAATTGTGCGGCCTGCTCCAATTGAGTTGTCATGCTTAAACCTCCATGCGCTTTTTCTTTTATGATAAGCCATAGGTTTTTGTTTTTCTTACACTTTTTGATGAAAAATGTGCACTTTTCTAAGCTTGTTTACGATAGGCCGATGGTGTGACACCTGTGTGTTTCTTGAATACGTCAATAAAGTGGCTCGCATTGTTGAAGCCGGATCGGGAGTACACTTCGGTTATTTTCATCTCGGTTTGCAGAAGCAAGCCCTGTGCGCACTTCACCCTTAGGGAATTGATATAGAATGTGAAAGGATGTCCTGTAATGACTTTAAATATACTGCTGAAGTAAGCTGGTGACATGTAGGCTATAGCCGCAACTTCGGCAAGGTGAATTTCTTCTGTAAAGTGATTCTCCATATATTCAATGGCTTTAATCAGCGCCTGTTTCTTGCTCTGGAATAGATTCCGGTTCTCTCTTCCGCTCAGAACTTCGTTAAACTCTCTCCCCGCAATGATTAATAATCGGAGCATCTCCGCACGAACAGCGAGTTGAAACATAGGTTGTTGCTGTTCCAACTCTTCCCTGATTCGATTAATGGTTCGCTCAACCTGTTGTTGCGACTCTAGCCGCAAATGCAGTCTCGGCAGAACATGTTCAGCCGAATTCAGCAGGGGGTGCAGATAGGCGAAATCTATAATCTTCTCTAGTTGATCTGTATGAATCAGTTCCTCTTGCAGGAAACTGGGCAAAAAGTCGATTTGTGCAATCCAAATTTCTTGACCATTCACCTTCTTTAGCCTATGGGTCATGTGAGGAGGGATGGAGAAGAAATCTCCCTTATATAACATGACCTCCATATTATTAATGTAATGATGACAGGAGCCTTTCAGCACATAGCAGATCTGGAAGAAATCATGCGCGTGAGCCTGCTCGGGCAGGGTGTCAGCTTCTCGGTATGTAAGGGTGAACGGAAACGGCTCTTTCAGAAAATGGATATGTCTGTAAAATGTAGTTAACCCTGTATGTAACTGTGTATTGATTGAGTTCATTGTGCTCATTGGGTTCCTCCGACTCTAAAACTTCTGATGCTACTGGATAAAATACCATAAGTACTTCAAAAAATACCGCAATTATTATATTCATTTAATCATTAAACTAGAGTAAAAGTTAGATTTAAGGAGGATTCACAATGAATTTCTTTATCACTTTACAGGAAGGCCCGCTTCGCGACCAGTTCTTTCCCGGAAATATCATAGATAAATTGAATGCGCTTGGGAATGTATCATTTAATGAACAGGGGCGAACGATGACGGAGGAAGAACTCGCGGAAAGCTTACGGGACACGGACGTCTGCATCACTCACAGTTGGCTCGGGTGTCCCGTTTTTAATGAGGTTTCTCTAAAGCATGCCTCCAGACTAAAACTGATTGCCCATGTTTGCGCTTCTGTCGGCCCCTTCATCACAGAACAAGTTTATAGCCGAGGCATTAAAGTAAGCAGCGCCAACGCTATTATGGCCCGATATGTCGCTGAAGGTACCCTTGCTTATATGTTGTCTTCGCTTAGAGACATTCCCCGGCATGATCATGCGATGAAACAAGGTTCCTGGACTTCTTTTCCGAAAGTCAGTCTAATGAACAAGAAAATCTCATTAGTCGGATTAGGCACCGTCGGGAGATACTTATTGGAAATGTTAAAGCCGTTTCAGGTATCCGTACGCATCTATGATCCTTATATTACAGAGGCGGATTTGTTGCCTTATCCGGAAGCCGAGCTGCTTTCCACGTTGCAAGAAACTCTGGAGTGGGGAGAGATTATATCCTTACATGCCTCCCGAACTAAAGATACATTCCATCTGTTAAACAGTGAGATGCTTCGCTTCATTCCGGACGGAGCCCTCTTGATTAACACTTCCAGAGGAGCCCTCATCGATGAGAAAGCCTTGATTGGGGAGTTAAGTAAGGGAAGGTTCCGCGCGGTACTCGACGTTTTCGAACAGGAACCGTTGCCGGCTGACAATGACCTGCCCGCGTTAGAGAATGTCATTCTTCAGCCTCATTGCGCCGGAGATACGGATTATGCAGGCTATACGCAAGGATTAATTGAGGAAATTGAACGTTTCATCGCAGGAGAACCTTTGCAGTTAGCTATACCCTATAAGCAATTTAAACTCATGACAGTGTAACGGAGGCAACCATGAAGCTTAGCTACACCACGTTGGCCACCCCCGGATACACGGCGAAGGAATCAATATTTGCTGCCAAAAAATACGGATATGCCGGAGTCGACTTACGTGTATCCGATCTCCAAACAAACATTGACATTAACGAGGTCAGGGACACAGCACAAGCTCAAGATATTGCCATAAGCAGTCTTCTATGTTATCCGCCCCGAATCCTTCCATCCCAATCGTCTTGGGAAAGCTTTAAACAAGATTTATTGCGAGATTTAAAATTGGCCGCCGCTGTCGGCGCTCCGTCCATTCGAACGTTCTGTCATATTCCGGATAACCTGACAACCGAGTGGTATTTTGCCAAAACTACGGAATTGTTGATTGAGATCTTGGAGCGGGATTCGTCGGATGTAAATATTTATATCCAAAATCATCGAACCCATGCGACCACACGACAAATCCTTAAATTATTGGACCTTGTTTCCCATCCCCGTGTCGGATTGCTGTTCTCACCGGATCATTGCATGAAACTGGAGGAGGATCTGCTGAAGCATCCTGAACCGTTGCTGCCCTACGTCCGTCAGCTTTACATAGCCGATGTTTATCCGAAAGAGGATGCGTTTCCCGATGTTCTGCCTGGATTAGGCAAAGTCCCGCTCGAGGAATTGGTGCATCAATTTAAAGAAGCCCGATTCCAAGGATGGGCCAGTTTTAAGTGGGAAAAGACGCATCATATGGACCTGGCTGGCCCGGAGATCGCCCTGCCTCATTTTATCAACTTTATGGCGAGAGTTCCCCTATAATATAGAAACAGCCCTCCCGGGAAATAACCCAAGGAAGGCTGTTTTTTTATATTCTAGAATGAGGTAGAACGACTGTAACCTTCGCGAGTCACGAGCCCCCGCGGCAAATCACCTGCTGTAAAGCGCTTCAGGTCTTCGACGACAAAATCGCCCATCGCGGTCTTGTATTTCCGCGCGAATCCGCCGATATGAGGCACACATAATACGTTATCAAGCTGAAGGAGCGGACTGTCAGGGAGTAGAGGCTCATTATGGTAGACATCGATAGCCGCGAAGAGGCGGCCGCTCTGAAGCTCATCCAGTAACGCTCGCTCATCCACTATGCGCGCTCTTGCCGTGTTCACAAACAGTGTTCCGTTCTGCATCAAAGCCAGCTCACGCGCCCCGATCATGCCTTCTGTGGAAGATGTCCATGTATTGTGAAGCGAGACAATCTGGCTGGTACTCAGCAGCTCCTCCAGACCACACAGTTTCACACCCATCGCTTCAGCCTGTTCCTGAGTGCAATACCGGGAAAACAGCTTGATCGTAACCGGAAATCCTTTCAGGAATGCAATAACATTGCTTGAGATTTCGCCGTAACCGATAAGCCCTATGGTCTGACCCCCAAGTCCCATCACGGTATCCTTGGCATTATTGCACCATGTCCCTTGTTGTAGTCGTGAACGGTACCCTGTCAAATCCCAAGCTCCAGCCATCATAAGGGCTACCGCCGCCTCCGCGGTTGATTTAGCCAATACAGGGTTAGCACTTGCAACAATAATATTTGTATCGTAAATATCCTCATTCACTACAGCTACAACCGTTCCCGCCACATGACCGACATATTTTAAATTAATACCTCTAGCCAACACTTCCGCCGTTACTCGCGGTGATCCCCAAGACGTGAGATAGGCGTCATAAGGAGCTATACGTTCCGCCAAATCCTCCGAAGTTACTCCTTCACCGATCTCGAACATATCAACATCAGAGAATGTACGTAAGTTGTTTAGAACCTGTTCTTGAAAGAACATATCCATTAATTCTTGGTTGTTAATGCCAATTAGCGTCCTCATGAGGTTCGTCTCCTCCCTTCGTATGCGTTCATGCGTTTCGTATATTCAGGAAAAATAACCTCTGGCTCCATGCCCGGAACCTGAAGTTCCTTCCGCCACTTCGTCTCCCACTCCAACGAATAGAATCCGTCGTAGCCAGCTTCTTCAAGTGCCTGGAGAATAGACTGTATCGGGGCTTCGCCTTCGCCGAACACCGTATACGTCCAGTCATGATCCAACGGATCCTCGGAACGAACTCCGTCTTTCATATGGACATGCGCGCAATCTTTGCCCAACAGTCGAATGGTGTCCGCGAATGACTCACCGTCCTCCAGCGGATGCAGGATATCGTAGATGACTTTGAAATTTCCCCTCCCGACCTCATCCAGTAAAGGACGGAGCACCCTTCCCATCGCGTATTCATTATGTGTTTCCAACCAGATTTCTCTTCCGTGCGCTGCCGCCGTATCACAAGCTTCCCGCAGAAGCAGCACCATATTCGCTTCATCCAAGGGTTGGAGCGGGGTGTTAAAACGCGCAGCGAAGTTTCCCAGGAAGACGCGAACCCCGATTGCTCCGACAGCCTCGGCAAGCAGAATCGCTGTTCGAAGATGCTCCATCTGAGGCTCTTCATCCCGAGCCCCTAGAAAGCACACACCTGTCCCTAGATCCGTAACCGCGATTTCCGCTTTCCGAAAGGCTTCGCCTACTGCCCTGGCTTTCTCAAGCTCCATTCCGAGGAAGATCAGACCCTCAGGGCCTTCTCGCAGTTCAATGCCGTTAAAACCATGTTCCTTGCAAACCGCAATATGCTTGTCTATGGACCAGCCATCGCATGGAAGCGAGCTATATGCTAATTTCATCAACAGAAATAACCTCCAATTCAAGTCTCTAGCACTCTAACTAGACTATACCTTGGAGGTCATGCGGAATAACGTACTATTCTACCGGAGTTCATCACAATTTCTACGACATTACTTTCCGGACCGATACTGCAAAGGAGTAAGACCCGTCGATTTCTTGAAGACGCGATGGAAATGGCTTGTATTGTTAAAACCCGTATCAAAACAAATCTGAGTCGTGCTCAAGTCCGTCTCGCACAGCAAATCCATGGCCTTGCGAATTCTCAGGTCATTGATATATTGCACAAAGGTCTGCCCTTTAAGCACTTTAAACATGTAGCTGTAATAGTTTGGCGATAGCGCGGCCCGCCGAGCGATGTCATCCAGTGACAAGGTTTCGTGCAGGTTCTCATGAATATAGCGCACCGTGTCCAGTAAGAGTCTGCGTGAACTGTTTCCCTCGAGAGTTTCATGACCGCCTTGATCTGTATGGCGTAGGGCTGTATTCTCCTTGCTTTCCCGAAACAAGGTAACCAGCAATTTCAATAAATCCCCTTTGATCACATGTTGATAACCTTGCTCCCGCTTCTCATGTTCCGTTTTCATGTTGTTCAGCAGTTCCTCAATTACGATCTGGTTCCTTGGCGAGATGCGTATTTTTGGAAACAGCGGGAAAACGAGATCTTCCTCCTTGCCTCCAAGAACCACAGGCATGTAATCCAGTTGCACAAGCTCCACTTCCTGTCCCTCGACCGGCTCGATCCTGTGGGCTAAAAAAGGTGGGATCGCCATGAGATCCCCTTTCACAAGGGCAAGAGACTGTCCCTCAACATGATGCATGCAGATACCCTTTGTAATATAGCATAACTGCAAGTGCTCATGAGCGTGATACTGACAGTTAATCGTTTCTTTGGTCCTGAGTTCCATCTTGAAAGGAAAATCAGCTTCCATCATATCCATATAGTAGTAAATCAGCGGCGTGAGCATAGCGATTCAGGCTCCTTTTCAGGATATATACACCATTTTATCACATTAACAGAGCTAACCCATAGCAACCCTTCGCATGTAAAGAATCTCAAGATGGTTGCTGAATTTCTCATCGTTTCTAGGGAATCAATACGTCTATAATAGAAAGACAGATAAACATGATTACAGAGGAGAACTGAACATGGGACAGACAAGCAAGGTGCGGATCGCGGTTGTAGGATTAGGGTTCGGTTCAAGCTTCGCCAAGATCTATAAAGACCACCCCGATGTGGAATATGTGGGTTTATGTGAGATTAATGAGACAAAGCTTCATGAAATAGGGGATGCGCTTGGCATTGAACGCAGACATACAAGTCTTGACGAGGTCATCGCTTCCGATGCTTATGACGCCGTACATCTATTAACTCCGATTCCGTTGCACGCCCAACAATCGCTGGCGATTCTGAATAGCGGGAAGCATTGCGCGTGCGCCGTCCCCATGGGTACGACCCTGGAGGAACTGCAAGCTATTGTGGATGCTTCCAGAACAAATCAGAGAAATTATATGATGATGGAAACCGCGGTGTATACATATTATTTCCTTATGGTGAAGGAGATGGTGGAGCGCGGCGAGTTTGGCCGCATTCAATTTTTGCGCGGCGCCCACTATCAGGACATGGAGAATTGGCCTGCCTACTGGTCCGGACTTCCTCCTATGCACTATGCTACGCATGCGGTATCTCCGTTACTTGCAATCAGTAAGAGCAGAGCCACCAAAGTTCACTGCTTCGGATCCGGCTATATGAGGGATGAGTTAAAACAAAAACACGGTAATCCTTATCCGATTGAATCCGCCATCTTTCAATTGGATGACGGTCTGCTAAGCGCGGAGGTTACGCGGACCTTGTTCCATACCGCTCGGGGCGGATTGGAATCATTTAATGTATACGGCGAGGAAACAAGCTTTGAATGGCATTTGCATAACGAATCTCCCATCTTGTTCAAGAAGAAAGAACAACCCCCCGGGGCTTGGGGTTTACAGTTCGAACCGCATCCGGTTTCGGAGAAGCCTGACTTTCGCCACCTTCTGCCCGAGCAAATCGCTCATCATGTGAACGGAGGACATCACGGTTCCCACCCTTACTTGGTGCATGAATTTATAAGCAGCATCGTGGAGAAGCGAAATCCTTGGATTGATGCGGTCACTTCCGCCAATTGGACGGCAGCCGGGATTTGCGCCCATCAATCAGCCATGAATGGCGGCGCTGAAATGATTATTCCTTCTTTCAGGTAGTTATAAGAGCCACGCTCTTGCGTAAATCGCAAGAGCGTGGCTCTTTGTTGTTTCTACACCAGTTGTTCTTTCTTTCTAAAGTCAGGAAGTTCGACTTTCACCCCGCCTTGCATCGCCGATTCATGGGCGCATAACCCCGCGCATGTCCAGTTGGCCGACGTAAACACATCCGGGAACGGGGCCCGCTCCTGCACAATACTCATGAGGAATTCATGTGTTAAGTGTGGATGCGAACCGCCATGACCACTGCCTTGCGTAAAGGAAAGATGCTGATTTCCGCTATCATCGTAAACCCCTTGGGTCGTAAACTTGCGGATTTCTTCCGGCAGCAAATGTCCGTAATCGGGTACGGTTACCCTTTCGCCTTTCTCGCCGGTGAAGAGGATAGGTTCTTCTTTCTCTTGCTGTTGCCATTCGAAGCTCATCCGGTCGCCATAGATATCAAAACTCTCGACATATTCCCTGGCGGTTTCAAACAGCGAACGGGTGACTTCCATCGCCACAGGCGAATCCTTCAGTTGAAACAAAGCCGATTCCACCGCGAACGGACTGCCATAACGATTGGCCAAGTTACTGTCAATCTCTCCGGAACCAAGGCATACAACACTTCCCGCTTCCTGGTCGGCAAGTGCAAGCAACGGGCTAACAGCATGCGTAGCGTAATGCATCGGGGGAAGACCTTCCCAGTAGCCGGGCCAGCCCGCCATCTCCTGCTGATGAGCTCCCCTCATAAATTGAATCCGCCCCAGTTTCCCGGTGTCCCGCAGTTCCTTCACAAAGAAATATTCACGGGTATAGACCGCGGTCTCCATCATCATATAGTTCTTTCCGGATTGTTGCTGAGCCGCGACGATGCGATAACAATCCTCCACCGAAGTTGCCATAGGCACGGTGCAGGCCACGTGCTTGCCTGCCAACAGCGCCTTAATGCTTTGATCCGCGTGATCCGGGATCGGGGTATTAATATGAACCGCATCAATATCCGGGTCCTGAAGCATGTCCTCATAGCTTACGTACCTTCTTTCAATGCCGAAGTGGTCTGCCACTTCGTTTAACTTATCAGCGGAACGTTGGCACAAGGCCACTAGTTCGGCATGGGGATGAAGCTGATAGATCGGAATGAATTCCGCTCCGAATCCTAAACCGACCAGGGCTACTCTAATTTTTGATGTCATTCATTATATCCTCCGCTTCCCTATTAAGCTTATTCAAAACCTAATCCTAGAATATCGCTAGGTCAGGTCGCAGTCGATGAGGAAATACGTTAACATCTTAAGCTTTTTTACATTGACAATAAAGGTAGAAAGTTTTATATATTAGGAAAGAGGTAATGTTAAGGAGATTATTACATGAACAATATTACACTTCCCGTTAAATCATGGGCAGAGCTGACCGACAAGCCTGTGAAGCATGTCGCCCTCCTCATTGAAACCTCCAACGAATATGCCCGCGGTTTGTTAAACGGGATCATTTCCTATACACGTACACATCGTCCCTGGTCTATATACCTAGGTGAACATAGTCGTCTCGATACGGATTTCTCATGGTTATCTCACTGGAACGGTGACGGGATATTGGCTCGCATTGAGACCAAAGAGATGGCCGAGCTTGTTCATTCTCTAAATTTGCCGACTGTGGATTTAAGCGCTTCCCGACTGTTGCCGCATCTGCCCTGCGTGGAAACGAATGATTGTACCATTGCTAAGTGGGCCGCTGAACATCTTGTGAGTCGCGGATTCAAATATTTTGCTTTCTTCGGGGATGAGGCTTTTCCTTGGTCGGAAGCGAGATTCCGTTATTTTAAGCAACAATTAGAGCAACAAGGGCATGAAGTTCATCTCTATCATCACCGAGCGAGTTCAACAGTAATCGAAGATCGTAAAGCGATGGCGGAATGGATTCAGCGACTCCCCCGGCCCGTGGGAATTATGGCCTGTTACGACACCGCGGCTCTGAAATTGCTGGAAGCCTGCAGATTAGCGGGAGTGAGTGTCCCTGAGGATGCCGCCGTCATTAGTGTGGATAACGACAGCTTACTCTGTAATCTATCGACGCCATCGCTAACCAGCATTCAACCTGACACGTTAAAGACAGGATATCAAGCGGCGGCTTTGCTGGATCAGATGATGTCCGGCGTAACCATTGAGCCTGCGGTGTATGCCGTTGAGCCGGTTGAAGTCGTTACCCGCATGTCCTCCGATATCATCGCGGTGGATGATCGTTATGTTGCGGAGGCCGTTCAATATATTCGTGAACATGCCTACGAAGATATCAAGGTTCAGGACTTGCTCCGGGTCATTCCCCTCTCCCGCAGATCGTTAGATCATCGTTTCTTGAGGGCCTTAGGCCGTACCCCCCATGAAGAAATTGTAGCAGTGAAGATGAAGCTGGTGATTCGGCTGCTGGTAGACACCGATTGGACATTACCTGTAATCGCGGAACAGATCGGCTTTAAGCATGCCGAGTACATGAGCGTCGCTTTCAAGAAGTTCACAGGCGTTTCACCTGGATCTTACAGAGAACTGCACACAGGAACCTCGCCCCAGCAACATTAACACAAAGAAGAAGCTGCGCGTATGGAGTGCACAGCTTCTTCTTTAAATCCTTTAGCGGTTCAATTGAACAATAACCGCTTCATTCGGCGGCAGGACAGCCGCGTATGAACCATTGCTTCCTTCCGGACCGGCGCCGTATAATGTCTTCTCCAAGTTCCATCCGTTCTGCAAAGTCAGTGTCGCCTCTCGGGGTTCAGGCGAATAATTAATCATCACCGCGATACAGGAATCGGCATCCTGCATATGCTCGGTAATCCCGACCTGAGGAACATCCACCGTCACCACGCGTTCATGTCTGATTTCTTTCGTAATTGAATCATACATTTTCCAGTAAGGAAACTCGTCCGGCTTATAACTGACGCCGGTTTGCTGCGACATCGCGAGCTCCAGGGGCAGGGAACAGAAATAAACAGTACCTTTCCCGTAAGACGCTTTCGTCAGCACCGGATTTCCATCCGGCTCAGCGGCCAGCACTTCAGCTCGATCATTGCGATACTCCAGCTTGAAGCTGCCTGGAAGCTTAAGCCCCACATCGCCATCCGCGCCTTTAAGTACAGCCTCCGCCTCTTGATCGCGGCGCCTGCGATTCTGTACGGTCAGACCGGTCAACTCAGCGAAATTCAGCATATATCCGTCATTGGACGAGATATATAAGGTCGCGCCGTCACGCACTTTGCCCAATAATTGCTCCCATCGTTGCTTCGCAACACCAAACACCCCGGTAACGCAAGGTAACAGATAAAATTCGGCATCCGGTAAAGCTTGCTCTTCGTATCGGAAATCAATATCAAACCCGGCTTGCTTCGACAGCAAGAACGCGCCCAGCGCTGTCGCCCAATAATCTTGCGCGCTGTTGAGGATACAGATGCCATCCACCCTTCTTGCCGGAAGACGATCGAACGGAAGCTCCTGAATCAGCTTCTTAATCCTGCCTAGCTCCTGCAGCGCCGGCTTCACTCGGCCCTCTTCTGTCATAAGCCCGAGTTCACCTTCGCAAGCTACCCAATCATACGGCGCATGTTGCAGTTTCGTTTGATCGTTGGCGCACCACCACAGCAAGCCGTTCAGTCCGTGAGCCCACTGGGAGAACATACTTGTGCGCGCGAAACTCGCCGCCACCTCTTCGCTGCATACCATCGGTCCCATTGTACCCATTTCCTCGGCAAAACAGGGCTTTTCCCCAATCTGTCCGTAGAACAAACTTTCTACAGTCGCGTGAATGGTGGGCCGCATGGTCGTTAACGGATCGTAATCCATGTATTCGGTCCAGAACGGGTAAGGATGAGTGGTCAAGATATCCGTCAGTTCCCCTTGATCCTGCATAGTCCACGCTCCGCCAGGCGATAGGCTGTGCATGCCGGAAATGAGCGGTCGGTCAGCATCGACGGCCTTAATCGCGTTCGCGATGGAAGCTGTCCACACATACGCCTCTTCCCGCTTGTTGACTTTACCCATTACGTTACATTCATTCCCCAAATCCCATGCGATGATGGTGGAAGAGAACTTCATTTGTTTGACAAAATAGTTCACGAACTTCACTTGCCACCGGATCGAATCCGGGTCTGTCAGGATCGGTTTCCCCTGCAAAGCGGGAGGCACGAACAATCTTCCGCTCATCCATCCGGTAATCAAACCTACGATGATTTTCAGATTATGGCGCTCCGCGATTTCCGTAAACTGTATAAATCTCTCCATCATGGGCTTGGACATTCCCGCGCGTCCCGCCTCATCCTCAGGCAACCGTTCTTCACCGAACCGATAGCCGAAATGCTCGCCTTCTCCCGCATACATACTATGAATCGGCTGAAAATCCGGCCACAGGGGGAAGACGCGAATCACTTCAATGCCGGCTTCGGAAAGCCTCTTTAAATCGATGTCAACCTGCTCTGGCCGCCAATCTGACCACATGGCTGTTCCCGCATGAGATGCCCAATAATTGCAACCTACAAAAAACGTACTGGGAAGTTGTAATAATACATTGTTGCCCATCTATAATTCGCCTCCGAATATTTAAATTAAAACCATACTCAGGTTACAAAATATAGCGGTTTCATTCTATAATAAACCTATCGAATAATATAACGATTCTATTTTTCCGGGCAAGGGAGTATACGAACAGCATGAAGCCTTATTTTGAACAGAATAAAAACCAGAGCGGTGACAAGGGTGTCGACCGTCCGTTCTATGTAGGTTACCTTTCCACGGAGCAAGAAGGATATTCTATTCCACCTCATTGGCATTATCATGTGGAGATCATTTATATGGCGCTTGGGTGCGCGGTGCTTACGACTGGGAGCCAAAGCTACGAGCTTAAGGAAGGAGATATGGTGCTCATCCATCCCTGTGAAGTACATTCGGTGACGGTGCCGACTCACATCCCTTCGCTGCATTATGTGGTCGGCTTCGATCCGGAGCTGCTCCGGCCTATGCCGAACCTGGCGTTACAATTCGGTTATCTGCTCCCCTATGCAGCATCGTTACCTCATCGGAACAAGGTGATATCCACGGAAGTTGAAGGGAAGAATCAAATTCGCGACTGGATCGAGGAGATGCATGATGAGTACCGGAATAAAGCTCACGGGTTTGAATTGGCGGTTACGTCGATGCTATACAAACTTGTTGTATGGATGTTGCGCCAGGGCGGAGAACGTGATGGGGAACATCCAACGCTCTCTATTGAAGATCCGGTAAAATTGGAGTTGTTCCGTAAGACGTTGGTGTACTTGAATGAGAATTGTCATGAACAGCTGTCGGCAACAGACGTCGCTCAGATCAGCATGATGAGTTACAGTCGTTTTGCCTATTGGTTTAAGCAGCTCATGCAAACTTCCCTCACTTCTTATATTCTCTTTCTACGCCTGCGCAAAGCTGAGCAACTGTTGCTGAACAGATCCCAAAGCATTACGGAAATCGCATTGGAAAGCGGATTTAATTCGCCAAGCTACTTTATCAAGCACTTCAAGCGCGCCAAAGGCGTTTCCCCCATGCAATACCGCAAGCAAATGCTTCAGCATACGGAAACGGAATCTCTTAAGAAATAAAACCTTGAGCTCAACGGCGTACTACTACTAAATCATACGGTCCACCACTGCGGTATACTACTAATTAGTTAACTTCACTTGATCCACATAAATCGTGCCTATTCCTCCCCACCCACCGGAGAATTCGATGTTATCAGCATTGCGGAAGCCGATACCGGATGCCTTTAGTTCATTATTGACATAATAATCAACTTTATCTGTTACGGGATTAGCAACCAGCTTGATCGTGTACCAAGTGTTAGGCGACAACGTCTGGAGCACTGTATCCGACCCTCCATTATTTCTATAGACTAGTCTGGAGGCTGCAGTAAACATTTCCACGGCATAAGTATCGTTATTCATCAATCCAAATTTGGCAAAAGGAAACAGCGTATTATAGATGAACTTCCACTCCGCCTCAATGAAGCCATGCTGGTCCGGGAAGAACTTTTTGGAAAAGTTGCCCCAGCAGTATTGGTGTCAGTAATCTTTAGGCATTTATCGGTCGTACCGGGAACGTCAAATACGGTAGCGCTGGAATTTGCAGAGTTCGAAATCGTCCAGCCGCTAGGCGGGCTTCCGGTTGTATGGGTATTAAAAAATTCTCATCAACCAGCTTGATACCCACTTTGGTAATTGTGGGGAAGCTCCATGCATAATGATGCCCAACATAAATAATCGACCTTCTCTCAGCTGCATAGGACTCGTAGTCCGGATCGTCGTAGTAGGAGGACATGGCTTCGAATAAATCGTAGCTCCACATCGCTGTTGTATCCGGAACCCCAGGGTTCGTATAATGAGGCCACTGACCAGGATTTTTTAAATAATATAACAGATAATCAAGAGCACTTTTCAGTGTTCTGCCGCTTGGAGAAGTCCACTGGAACAAATCTGTGCCTGTGGCTTCTTTCGCAATATGCGCTGCAGCTGTCATCGGCGCTAGTGCAAAGTAGGTATACCGAAGCCCACCATCTCCTCGTGCGGTCTCCTTGGGCATTGAACCATCTGCGGCAATACTCTTATCAATTTTGCCATTTAGACGAGTGATCTCATTATTCAGGTTTACTGTATCGTCTCTGTAATAATAGGCAGCCATGGCGCCATATGTACCCCAGTCTCCCCAGTTGTTCTCATGATTCTTAATATAGTTCGCAACCTTGGCAATATATACTGTATCAACCCAGTTCGCGAAGGCTGTCTTGCCTTCTGTGCTCCAACCGCCATATTTCTTAAGCAACTCAGCAGCGTGAATAAACCAATGCCTGAGTAGGTCATGACTAAAGTGCCGTCAAACCCACTAACCGAAGTATTATTAAAAGCCCAGTCATTTAGAAAAGTCTTTGCCTTGTCAGTATAAATGTTGTTGCCGGTAATTCGATACGCCAGAGCAGTGGTATAAGCAGCTCTCACATCCCTGTTCAGGAGCGCCGATGCGGCATTGCGTCCTGCTTTACTGGTAATAGCTTAGATCCGCTATAGCACTCGACTCTTCCGACATGTAGCTATCTGCTCTGGCAACCAGCGCATTCTTGGAATCCAACCAAGGTTGGATTCCATTCGAGGCGTTCCCTTTCGCCGAACTCAGTTGGAGCTCCGAATGCATTCCTCCTGAATGGTTAAAAGCCATTGCACCCGAGGCCGATACCAATTGAGCAACTAAGCTCAGGGACGTTAACATTAGCACCGGTTTACGAAACCATTTTCTTATGTAATTGTTCCAGCCGTACCTTTGCCTGATTTGTAATCGTTTTCACGAATAGAGAAATAAAAACTTCAAACTTCGGCGTATGAATGATGTTTATGTAAATTCAATCCCTCCTCCTGAATGCATTATGTATGTAAACACATGGCACAACAGCGATTATGCTATCATGCCATGTAGGATACAATGATTGTGATTATTTCAATGACTTTTTGGCTTATTGCTCCGGCCGAACCATATTGAAACCCGTTTTGTAATCATCGAGTGAAGTACTCACCTGATATACTCTTGCCTGATCCGTATAGTTGGTACGCTGTAATGTGCTGTTACTCCAGTATTGTCCGAAGGTGAAGTTGGGCGCCTTCACATCTATTCCTGCCAAGGAGCTGCTGTCCTGATATTTGTCAAACCATGTACTTCCATAGTAATTCAGGACTTGTTTATATCCGCCGCCATCTTCTGCCATCCAGATCTTAATAAACCCATCCGTGGTATGCCTGAATTTTGCATGTATGACAATGTCCGTCCATACACCCTTTTTAATGGGGATGAGAGTAAATTCTTTGTTGATCAGGCCTGCGCATGAAGCTTTCGCGGGGTCCTGATGCTGTAGCGAATATCTCCAATTCCCTTCCCAGAGTGTTAGGTGATGACCGGATCCCCCATGCCCTGACATTTCACAATTCGGCTTGGTAGCAGGGGCCGTTGTAATATTACTGAACCGCAATTGGCCAACGATTTGCCTCAGGGTATCCGTAAAGGTTCCATCATCCGGAATAAAGTAGGAAAGGCCATAGTAATAGCTGTTCGTCTTGGCATCGTACTTAGTCCAGTCATCATCAATCTCGGCACGTTTCGGATCCCCTGATGTAACATGCTTAAAGGAACTTGTCCCTCTCCTAACCGGATTGGACACATTTGTAATGGAACTGGTGCCCTGAATAACTGTTTTGAATGTTCCAAGATTGTCTAGCGCATACTCGATTATGGTACCACTTGGCGTACTCATACCTATAATCCGCACATCATCGAAGCAGCTGCTGCCGTATACAGAGAGCAGCCCTGCCTTACCGCTCGTAAAGGCAGTATCCTGCACCTCAAGTTCAAGCTTGCCATCCACATAAAAACGGATCGTGCTGCCGTTCATTTCGGCACGGAAAGTGTACCATTTATTCGTATTAAAGGTAAATGCCTTGCTCTGCAGAATAGTCAGGTTAGAATTATTTTTTTTCTTAATCCGAAGCTCGCCTGGTGCTTCATAAGTAAACATGTAGTAGTTATCCGCATCCGTATATCTGCCCATCAGTCCGACGGATTGAGTGGTGGGATCCCCCCAATAGTTGACTCTCACCTTGGATTCTACAGAATAGTTGGACCATGTGGATTCCCCCGCTACTACCCTGGCTAGTGAGGTGCTATAACCCGCCCCGTAGGTTTGGGTCCCTTCGCTTGTGATAAACCAAGTACCGCTAACCGTAGTAAATTCGTTTGCCACTCCATTCTCGAAGCTCTCCCAATGAGGCAGTGCCAAGGCAGCTTGGGCGCTTGGAGTGCCGAAGAGTCCACCAGTTGTCATGAAAGACAGTGCCACGACTAAACATAATGTCAATAATTTCTTGTTAAAAAGTGATCCCATACATTAATCATCTCCAGTTCATTTTCTGTAATCGCTTACAATCTTCTTAAAAACAATTCGATCTCTGCGATGAAATAGGCTACCCATCCCCCCCCTCTATAAACTGGTATTATATGTATACACATGGCAGGACAGCTATTCTGCTATCTTGCCATGTGAGATACAATTATGGATTTGCTTGCCGTTTTTTACTTCTTGCGCTTGGTTACAACCGCCAATACCTTGCTTGCACCCGATTCATTCCCTGCCGCATCGATAGCCTTCACCGTCATTCTGTACAAAGTGCCATCTTTCAAACCAGTAACATTATATGTGGTACCCGTTATTGTGCCCAGCAGCGTACTGCCGGAGAACACCTTGTAGCCCGTTACGCCAACAGCGTCTGTAGATGCCATCCAGCTTAACTTAAATGAGGTGTGTGTTATGAGAGATGCCTTAAGCCCAGCCGGAACTGTCGGTGCTTGTGTATCTGCCGGGGGTACTACAACGGCTGTATTCGTTGTGACAACCAAAGCCTCGCTTGCATCCGATTCATTCCCTGCCGCATCAATAGACTTAACCGTCATATTGTAGTCAGTTCCGGCAGTCAAACCTGTAACTTGATAGACTGTTCCGGTTACTGTATCCAGCAGCGTGCTGCCGGAGAATACTTTGTAGCCGGTTACGCCAACATTATCCGTGGATGCCGTCCAGCTTAACGTAAACGATGTTTGCGTTACTTTGGATGCTGCCAGGTTGGTTGGTCCTGTCGGAAGCTCCTGATCTGGAATATCTTCTCCTAGTACACCGATTTCGGAGAAGCTGTTCCAGCCACTGAGCGAATTTCCATGTCCAACCACCCTAAAGTACCTTGCGTCTACGGGGTCAAATGTAAATGTCTGCGGTTCCAAGGTTAAACCACTGCTTACACCCGTGTAAACCTGTTTCCAGGTTACTTTATCCGTGGATACCATAAGGTCGAACTTTGCCGTTCTCTTATTTCCGCTAGCAAATGCGATCCGTGCAGTATGGATTCTTTTCAATTCGCCAAAATCATACTGAATCCAGGCTCCGTCAGGAAGCAAACCCCAATAGCTAACCAAATCGTTGTCTAGAGTCGTGTAGTCCCCGGTCGTTGGAACCTTTAGGATGCCTGAAGATTCCGATTCCTCAACCAGGTTCACATGGACATTGCCGACCCCTGTATTGAGTACCATATTGTATTTAATGGTATACGTTCTGTGATTGCTGCCATCCTCCGAGGTGACATCAATCTTAAACTCTCCAGGCAGTTTGCTCGGTGCTGTAATATTTACTTTTGCATAACTGTCTGAAGGAATAACTGTTAATTCCGGCGGCACTGTAGTTTTTAATGTGTATTCGTAATTCAGCGTGTCGGCAGAGAAATTATTCATCAAGATGCCGTTCTGATACACTCCGGCAATACTGGCATCCGTACCTTTGGTTCTCTCGCTAACCGTAATGTTGGATACCTCCGTAGTCATGGTGTTTATATCAACTGTTATTTTTTTGTCTCCAACTTCAAAGGTATACACCGAGCCAACACGATTAGTCAGACTTACTTGCTTCGGTGTACTGGTTTTGCTCGACCATGCGAATGCAGAAACGTTCTGCCATACAGCGGTATTGTTCTGTAAACGGTACGCCAGCTTAGGAGTAGCCTTGTTATCACGATCATAGTAATTAACGTTCTCTGCTTTCACCGTTACACCGTCCGGGGTTAACGGGGTAAATTCAAGCTTGGACTTCTGGCCTACGGTTAAGTACTTCGAACCTGTTTTAATAAAAGTGTTTTGCTCCGGGAAGAACCTTAATTCCAGATTTTGTGGAGCATTTAGGGCGAGATCATCTACCACAATCAGTACATCCGGCTTCAGATAGATCATATGCCTTTTATACTTAGTCAACCCTTTGTTCACATGATATTGTGACGCAGCATCACCAACAAAATAATCTAATGCCAGTGTTGAAATATGCTTATCAATGGTAGGTGCAGCATGTTGGGCAGCCATTTGCTCCGTATCGCCACCGCCCCACAATGGACCGTTCCCTAAATCACCATTGGCATTGCCGTCTCCCAGCTGGCCAAGATTATTGATCAGGAGGGTGTTGTGGCTGCTTGTATACTTTGCTGCGTAACCATCATCTCTGATTTGCCATTCGCCATTGCCGAATATGCTAAAATGATTTTGATCCGGATGTACATGTCCTCCATTTGCATATCCATCTTTACTGCCTGGGTTCAACTCTATCGATTTTTTCCCGACATAAGCCCCCGATTTGAAATTAACTAATGACTCATCACCTGACCAGTCGCTCCTAGCGTACACCAGTCCCAAATCATCAAACAATTTTAAGGATGGCTTACCCGCCGTACCAGGATCAACCGGTAAGAGAGCATGATCGTAGAAGAGCAAATCACCAAAATCCATTGTATTCCTTGAATCTATACCTTTTTGGATGAATTGCTCAACAAGCCACTGTGCCGTACCATCCTTATATAATCTGGCTAAATTTCGAATTAATGAATTATTTGTTTGGCCGTAATTATCCCTGAAGGTATCTTGTGAATCAACCATAAAGTTCAGAGTCGAACTGGCATTAATCGGCAGCGAGTTATATAATCTGAAATCAAAGGTATGTTTAACCCCTTCGGATTCAAAATAATTGATACCTAAGAGCTTATTGGTTACCTCCATGTATTTTAATAAACCGCTTGTACCATAACTCCAATATCCGGGTCCCTCTTGACTGCTGCCATCATCCGATAAATAGCCCATAACATTGTCCAGTTTTTCTACTGCTAAGTTAAACCATCTTTTCGCTGCAGGGTAATCCCCATAAATAGCTGCCCCTGCAAGCTCAAGGCCACCTACAGTCAACCAAAGATGATTATTCAAATAACTGTACATGAACCAACTATACTGCTGATTTTCACCGGCTAAGGTATTATACATGTACTCGCCCATATAAATCAGCTTGTCAAGAATTAACTTCCGTTCAGTCGCATTTAAACTGTCTTGTAACCAGTCATATACGATGGCAAGTGATTCTAGCTGATGTGCGGGTGCAAGGTCACTGTTCAGATTCCACTGGGTACTTGTTGGTTCATGACCCTTCCCCCAAGTATTATAGCTGACAGATGCCATGGCCCACTGTTTGGCTGCCATAAGGTATTTATTGGGGTCATTGGGCGCAGCTGACGCTGTGTCAGAAGTTACGAGAATCGTATCCATCTTGAGCTTAATATGTTTGTATTTGATATCCAAGTTGTGTCGACCCTTAGAAAGGTTATTCAATGTGGTAACTTTTACCCACTGCCACTCATGAATCTTACTAATCGTAGGTGCTGCAGTTGAATATGCTCCACTGTCAACGCTATAGAAGAAGCCATTTTTACTCACGTTATCCGTCTTCACTCTTACCCATACATCATAGCTTCCTTGGCTTGCGTCAAATGAGTAGTTGATATCGCCTGTTGCACCATTCGCAGGGGTAGCTGTTACATCAGAACCCGTTTTCACAGTAACATATTTAGCTCTGGAAGCCGTCGTATCATCCGAATAGATCATCATAGGAGAGGTTACGATCGCATCCTCCACTTCCTTCCAATGCTGCTCAGTGCCAACCCCGGAAGGTGTAAACGCCGCATCCGCCGTTATCATGAGTTTATCCAACTTGGCAGTGGTCATGACTTTTAGGATATGCTCACCTTCTGCAAGGGAGGAGAAATCGGCTACTTTAACCCATTTCCAGGCTCCTGCTGTAAATGCAGGGGCTTGCAGATAGTTTCCGATGTCTGCTGCCAAGTGGAATACAGGATTTGCAGAATCCGTGGATACTCGGGCCCATACTTTATAAGCCTGTGTGGCTGGAAGAGTAACCTTGAATTCCACATCCGCTTTTTCAGCAGGTGTTGGTAGTGCTGTAATGCTTGTTTTACCGGTATCCACATATTTGCCGCCGGAAGCAGCATCATCTGTTCCAGATGCAGTGGTACCGGTGAAAGTTGAGTCCTCCGCTTCAAACCATCTTGTATCCTCTACTGATTTTTTTTGTGTTAACAGTGCTGAAGTGGCTAGGTTTTGAGTAGTACTGGCAACAAACTTTTGCCACAATTCCCCCAGATCACCATCTGTAAAATTAACGGCTGGAGGCGTCTTTAATAGTTCATTAGCTTCTTGCAGCGCAAATTTATTCCATAATGCGTTGTGCGAACCATTAGGTAAAATTGCGGCTCTAAGCTCACTCACCCTTTGGGCATCTATAAAAATTTTTGGGTGAACATTAGCGTAAGTATTGAGTAAAGTTTGATTAATATTGGGAACATTCTTTGCAAAATTAAGTACAGGCTTCCTTGGAGCAAGAGCGGGATTCGGAATCGGCCCTGCCGCAAAAATATTTGTTAACAAAGCATCCGTTTGAATATTTCCTGTGCTGTCTTTCAGTGTATTTCCCAAAACCTTGATTACATTGCTGACGCCCAACAGAGGGTTAAGGAAATCAATAACCAGTTGATTTCCGTTCAAGCTGACATTGTCCCATACTGTAAGAGGTTTAAAGGTTACCCCTTTATCATTAGAAACCATAATGGCATTTTTCAGATTCGCAGTAGTGTTAAGCGTAGGAGCTTCACTTAAGGTAACCGCTACCTTCTTTTGATAATTTGTTACATTCACATTGTTTGCCGTAATCTGAGCGCCGTAAATTGTCTTGTAGACAACAAGAAACGGCTGCTGTCCGACATATCTTTCTTTCGATTTAATATTTCTCTGCGGAGCCCCAAGCACGTTTACCAGAACGACGTTCACTTTCTTGCCAAGAGCCTTCTGCGCAAGAGCATAGGCGGTAATATCGGCTTCAAAATATCCACCGGTAGTTGGCGTCATAACAAACTCGCCTACTTTTTCCCCATACGCACCGCCATCCGGCCTGGTATTCCAGGTAAGGGTCGCCTCATCCCAGGTATCTGTGTTGACTGCGTAAACGTAAATATTCGATGTTACGCTAGAAGATTCGCTGTATACCTTCAATGTCACTGTAATACCGTTGGTATCAGCAGGTATTGAGGATAAACCAGCCCGCAAATACCCTCTTTTGGAATTTGTCAATGCGGCGTCGGTTTCCCTTAAAATGATTTGGTTAGGAGATGTCGCTCCATTGTAAGTCACATCTCTTTCCGCTAATACACTTGATACATAAGCGTCTGCTTCGGGCAAAGTGTTCGCAAGCACCTCTTTATTCAGAACAACCGGTACTCCTGCCAAGGGCGTTGAGATCAGATCGGCTGTATTGGTATTCTCATACGCATCTTTAAGCGCACCTGCCAAGACCTTGATCTTATTGGTAGCTCCTGATAGCGCACTAGCCAAAGTAACTGTCATTTGTTTGCCATTAATTGCGACCGTATCTCCTGCTGCTAATGCCTGAAAGCTCACGCCATTAGTAGCAAGATTGACCTTACTCTTCAAATTGTCCGACGTATTATCGGTCAGGTTCTCATCGAAGTTCAAAGTGATGCTCTTAAAGTCCGCACTTACGCTTGAACTTTGAATTTGAGGGGCTTCAATATCCTGATCCACAACCAGGAATGGCTGTGCGCCGACATATGCTTCTTTGGTATACATTTTCACGGATTGCGAATTACCGGTGCTATTTACAAATAGAATGCTTGCTTTACCATCCTTGACTTTCTCGTTTACAATGTAACTGGTTATGGGTATTTCATAATACGCTTTAGCAGCACCGGCCTGGACAATAAAGGATCCGAGCGGTACAGCATCCGATAGCGGCTTAGTATTCCAGGTCACTGTCGTTTCATTCCATGTATCATCCGATACGGCATATACACTCACCGTAACCGGTTGTGAATTGGTTTCCGGGAACGCATGTACTTTAACCCTTGCACTGGAAACTTTAGTGCTGGGTACATTCGTCAAATCAAATCTCATCAATGCCTGCCAGGTGTCAGCGGGATTATTGCTTCTCAACGCCGCTTGGCTGGCCCCCGGATTATCATAGTTCGTATCCGCAAAGGGCTTTCCGGATGCTGTATCCATCGTCGTTCTCGATATAATCCCTGCATCAGCCTCCGGCAGGAAGGGAGACAGTGCAGCCGCTTCCGCTTTCAGTTCAGGGAACGGAAGAATTCCCCCTATTGAAGTTAACAGCATGGTTAAGATCATTAGCATGCTAATTGATCGACTTGCCTTCTTCTTTCTCACTAATGATACCTCCTTTTGAAATAAGTAAGCGCCAATAAACTAATGATTCATTGCACTAAGATGAGCACGCTTTCACAAATGCGTGTTCGATACAACTGAGATCCGGTTTAAGCAGATCTTTCATTGTCCCTCCCCTCTCTTTATCATTTTCATTATAGATCTCTTGGTAAAATTTCCTGTTAGAGTATATTTGGAAGAATCAATGAGAATCTTTAGAAGTTGTTCAAGATGAGAGAATTTACTTTCCAAAACATGCTATGTTTAGAGTACCAGAAAATCGAGGATACCTTAGGAGAACGACATGAACGAATTTCCGATATATCCATACAAAGGCGTGCTGGCGGAGAATTTCCCTTTCAAAATTAGTGTTTGTGAAGGTACCGCAGTGAATACCGTCCTGCACGCTCATGAGCATTTGCAACTCAGTTATGTGATGACAGGCAGTTGTTTACATTATACGGTGGGCAAAGAATTTAACCTTACCAAAGGTGATTTACTCTCCATCCCTCCCGGTTTGGAGCACAGGCTGTCCAATCGTGAAGAGTGGCCGATTCAGCTCATTCAAATTGACTTCATGCCCCATTGTATCAGCGAAAACATGAAGGACCTCTCACACATGCACACGTTCATGGACTTTGCGTATATTCAGCCTTTTATATCCGAGGAGAATGTGGTACCGAAACTCCATTTTGCAGCACATAAGCAAATTCAGATTGAAGCTCTGATTGGTTCACTAAGAACGTAATGGGCAGATCAGGAAGAGAACTTTCAACTGGCTATCAAAGCAGAGCTGCTGAAGCTTCTGGTGATGATCGGCAGGGAATATACCCGTCATAAAAAAGGCAGTGGTGAAAAACAGAAGATTGCTTACCATCACGAGGCATTTCATAAGGCCATTCGTTATATAGATAACCATTATGATAAGGAACTAAGGCTGGAAGAGCTTGCGGCGCTGTCCCATATGTCCCCTTCTTCATTCAGCAGCATGTTAAAAATGGTAACCGGGTCAAGCTATATAGATTACGTGACGAATCTACGGTTGAAAAGCGCTGCCAATTTACTTAGGACAACCGATTTGAATGTGACAGAAATCAGCCTGCGAACGGGATACAATCATCTTGGACACTTTACGAAAATGTTCAAAAGACATACAGGACTCACTCCCGGTGAATACCGAAAACTCCAGAACACATTCACACACTATTGAAACATAAAACGCTCACTTCCTGAGAAGTGAGCGCTCCAATGCTGTCTTACATGACTACCAATATCCTTTACCCTTGCCCAACAACCGCGTAACGGCCTCTGCATAATAATAATCGCCATAAATCAACGAGCAATCGATATCGGATCCAGCGGGATGGTGCCCGCATGCGTTAACCAGAAGACCTTCGTTGTCAGGCTGTTCCTTCGTGCTGTAATTTTCATATAAACTATTCAATGTTTGTGCGGCGAATTGAATATACTGTTCCTTCTCTTCTCCTTCTACATGCTCCGCAAGTTCGAGCAAGGAGGCAGCCGCAATGGCTGCCGCGGACGAGTCGCGCAAAGCTTCCGAGGGGTTCGGCACAGAGAAATCCCACAATGGAACATAATCCGATTCCACACGGTCTATGTATACCTCCGTCAGCTTCGGGCAAGTTCAAGGTATTTCTTATCCCTGGTATACTTATAAGCATAAGTATATCCTCCAATCGCCCAAGTTTGACCGCGAGCCCCACAGGAATCATCGGCATAACCTTGAAACGTTTGGCCGAACTTAGGTTGCCGGTGGAACTGGTCGTATGGTTACTGCGAAATTCTTGAGATCTTGACGGGGATTACACTACGCTTACTACTCAAGACCCTGGTAAATTGGACTTGTTCCGTAAGACCTTGGTTTATTTGAATGATAACTGCCATGAACAACTTTCTGCCACCGATGTGGCTCAAATCAGTATGATGAGTTACAGCCGTTGTGCCTTCTGGTTTAAACAACTGATGCAAACTTCGCTCACTTCTTACATACTCTTTCTCCGCCTGCGTAAAGCAGAGCAGCTGCTAATCAGCATGTCCCCAAGTGTGACCGAAATCGCGTTGGAAAGCGGCTTTAATTCACCCAGCTACTTTATCAAGCAGTTTAAACGCGCCAAAGGCATTTCCCCCCCTATGCAATACCGTAAACAAATGTTGCAGCATACGGTAAAGGAGTCTCATAACAAATAAACCTCAAGCTCAGCGGCGTTAAGCCGTTGAGCTTGAGCTTTACTTCAGTCAATATGCCCCCCGCTGCCGCATGGCTTCATAGAGCAGGACGGTCGCAGCCATAGCCACATTCAGCGATTCCGCTTCACCGCGCATCGGAATGATTACACGATCCGTAACGAACGCTTCCGCCTCTGGACTTACCCCAGCCGCTTCGTTCCCTACAATGATCCAGGTAGACGCCTTGAAATCCTGCGCATAGAGAGGATGTTCCGCCTGCAGGCTTGTCCCGACTACATTCACACCGGTATCCGCTGCGCGGGGCAACCATTCACTCAGTGCGCCTTCCACAACAGGCAAATGAAACAAAGAACCCATCGTAGACCGTATCGTCTTGGGATTGTAAACATCCACCGTTCCCTTGCCCAAAAGTACACCTGTTGCGCCCACCGCATCCGCGGAACGAATGATCGTGCCTAAGTTGCCGGGATCCTGCACACCATCCACGACAATAACGAGAGCCGCTTCTTGTTCATCCAACAAGCACTGGGGCGACAGCTGCCGCTTCTGCACGATAGCGAATACAGGTTGCGGTGTCTGCGCATCCGTACACCTCGCAATGACCGCGTCCGATGCGGCAATCCACTCTCCGCCTTCGCCTGCCCAGGGCGCTAACTCTTCCGGGATGCCCCGCTCCAGGGAATAGACTACCGTCTCCACCTCAGCGCCTGACTTCAGAGCTTCAATCACCAGATGAGTGCCCTCAATCAGGAATTTACCTTGTTGTTCTCTGCCTTTCTTTTGCAACAACTGAACCCAAGCCTTGGCCCGTGTATTCGCAACCGACGTAATTTCCATATATGCTAAACTCCAGACGTTTTTTTATGCTATAAGTATATCACGATCCTTGTCATTTCCCCAAAAAATTGGTCAGCCGCTTGGATAATTTTCGGAGTTTATACACACAGTAAGATGGTGAATATTTGAAGACGGAGGGTTATGGCCGATGATTTTAATTACGTTAAGGCAAGCTGTGTTGCAAAAAGTTCAGGACAAATCCAACGAAGACATTCAGGATATGATTAACAATTCGGTGGACGCGAGCGAACAGGCTCTCCCCGGTTTAGGTGTTATGTTCGAAACGATCTGGAAGCATTGCGGTCCGGAAAAGCAGGCTGAGCTGGTAGGCTTGCTGCAAGAACATATTCCCGCTGCTGCGGAAGTCCATAAATAGACAAGCAAAAAAAGCGTCCCCAAGCTCAACGATTCCACGTTGTTCTTGTAAGGGACGCTTATTTGAGTTGTTCATCGCTCGTAACTAGTAAAGCACACTGAATCCGCTTCCTGCAGGAATCGCTTGCGGCTTCTCACAAGTGCTTTCCATTACATAATGCCGGCCTTCCGTCGACGCGTCATGGAAACCGTGCATCGCTTCAAGCACATGATAGGCCATCTCGCCGTTCGCCCGATGTTGACGCCCGGAACGAATGGCATACGCCAAATCGGCTACCCCGATGCCGCGGTTGTTATCCGTAAATCCGTGAGTCAACGGGATTTCCGTCCATTCGGAAGAGCCTGCACGCCGCAGCTGTACCTTGCCTCCGAAACTGTTCGGATCGGGAACGCTCAACGTGCCCTCCGTGCCGTAAATTTCAATACTCGGTAAACCGCAGCCGGCAGGCGTATCAAAGGAGGTGATAAGCGTACCCACCGCACCGCTTGCGAAATCTAGGACACCCGCAATATGGGTAGGCGTCTTCACCGCGATTTTCTCGCCATATTTAGGCTGACTTGTAATCGTGCGTTCTTCATGTGTAACTTTCGCTGATCCTGTCACGCGGACAATCGGTCCAAGCAATGTCACAAAGGCGGTTAAATAATACGGTCCCATATCAAACATCGGCCCGCCGCCTGCCTGATAATAAAAAGCCGGGTCAGGATGCCAGTTCTCATGACCTCCGCACATCATGAAACCCGTCGCCGCGACAGGCGCACCGATCTCGCCGTCCTCAATCAACTTACGGCAGGTTTGGATTCCGCCGCCCATAAAGGTTTCGGGAGCCGAAGCCACACGCAACCCCTTCTCATTCGCCAACGCCAACAAGGCGCGGCCCTCTTCGCGGGTAACGACAATTGGCTTTTCCACATAAACATGCTTGCCCGCGTTAAGCGCCTTCATACATATGTCGGCATGCGAAGCCGGTATGGTCAGGTTGATAACGATCTCAATGTCCGTATCCGCTAACAACTCATCGACACTGTACGCCTTGGGAACGCCGAATTCTTCGGCGCGGGCTTGCGCGCGATTCACATCCAAGTCCGCGCAGGCCACCAAGTCCAAGTTCTCGTATTGCTTACAATTTTTGAAATAAATACCGCTAATATTACCGCAACCTATAATACCCACTTTCACCTTATCCAACCGGATCACCGACTCTTTCCATTTAAAATGCCTTTCACTGACTCTTATCGCGTCGCCCAAAGGAACCCTCTTCGCATCATTTCCAATGTTTCCGGCATACTGACGATGTTCGCCTGATGACCAAGGGAATTGTAGTATACCTTGCCTTCGCCGTATTTCTTTGTCCATGCGACAGGCATCTTGACATCCCCGAAGCTGCTGGTTGCCAATACTTCATTCGCCGGGTCCACATGCATGTAATATTGCTCCGAGACCACCGTGAAGTCTTCGATTCCTTCAGTCAGCGGATGATTGCGGCTTGTCATTTCAACTTGATACTGGACGCCGTCATTACCCGGATGGGCTACCCATTGCCCCCCTACCATGTATTGAAATTCGGTTTCATTCCGGAAGGAATCCCCCATGCCTCCGTGACAACCGGCAATGCCAGCACCATTCGTTACCGCGTTCAGCAACGGTTTCAGTTGCTCCTGTGTAATGGTGCCCATTGTCCATACCGGAACAAACAGATCAATTTCCGCCAGCTTCGCTTCATCCAGCAAGCAGTCCAGCGTATCTGAAATCTCAACCTCGAATGAAGCTTCTCTCAGCAGGTTGCCAAAAATTTCAGATACTTCTTTCGGTTGATGACCGTCCCAACCGCCTTGAAAAATTAACGCTTTCTTCACTGTGCTTCCCCGCTTTCGAATTTACGTGTACGTTTACGTGTGCGTTTACGTGTGGGTTTATAATAAAGTGCGCCTATCTCAGGTTTACATTTCGTCGATTCGCACCCACCGGCGATCATCGATGGACTTGTCGACCGCTTCCAGCACGGCCTGACATTTCACGCCGTCATGAAAATTCGGCGAAGGTTGTCTGTCATTCTCCATCGCGTCAAGCAGTTCCACCATCTCATGGATGAAGGTGTGCTCGTAGCCGATCGTATGCCCTGCCGGCCACCACGCATCCGCATAGGCATGCGCGCCGTCCGTAGCGAGTACACGGCGGAAGCCCTGCACGTCCGCATCGTCACTGGTGAAGTAGACTTGCAGCTCGTTCATCCGTTCGAAATCAAACTTCACGCTGCCGAGGCTGCCGTTAATTTCGAACGAGTTCGTGCAACGGTGACCCGGAGCGAAACGGGTCGCCTCGAAGCTGCCAAGCGCGCCATTCGCGAAGCGCGCGAGGAATAAAGTGGCGTCATCCACGGTGACCGGCCCTTTAGGTGCATCTTCGCTGCCCTTGGCGCTGAGTCCCGACATGGAATCCGCAATCGGCCGCTCCTTGACGAACGTCTCGCTCATGCCGATGACCTCTTCCATGTCGCCGACCAGGAAATGCGCCAAGTCAATCAGATGCGCCCCCAGGTCGCCGTGCGATCCCGAGCCCGCCACTTCTTTATCCAGCCGCCAGACCAGCGGGAAGTTCGGGTCGACGATCCAATCCTGCAGGAACCACGCGCGGAAGTGGTGAATCTTGCCGAGTCGTCCCTCCTCCACCAGCTTCTTCGCCAGCAGAACCGCCGGCGCGAAGCGGTAGTTGAAGCCCACCATGTGCGTCACGCCCGCTTCTTCCGCCGCCGCGAGCATTTCGCGGGAATCCGCCAGCGTCAGCGCCAGCGGCTTCTCGCAGAACAGATGCTTGCCGGCTTTAGCGGCGGCAATGGCGATTTCTTTGTGCGCGTTGCTCGGGGCGTTGATATCGATGAGATCGATATCGTCGCGCTCCACGAGCTTGCGCCAGTCGGTTTCGGCGCTTTCCCAGCCGAACTGCGCGGCCGCGGTTTCCAAGCCTTGCGGGTCTCTGCCGCAGATGGCTTTCATCACGGGCTTAGCCGTGCCCGGGAAGAACATAGGAAGGGTGCGGTATGCGTTGCTGTGTGCCTTACCCATAAATTTGTAACCGATCATACCGATACGAATAGATTTAGCCATAATAAATCCTCCTTTAATTATGATCCCATTGGGAAGAACGGCGAACGACCAGCTTTGTCGGTAACAAATGAATGCGTTGTTTGGAATGTTCCTCGCTTAACTCGTTTACTGCGGACATCTCATCCATGAGAAGTTGAACCGCCTGGCGCCCCATTTCGAAGAAGGGCACGTCCACGGAGGTTAGCGGCGGGTCTGTCACCTTCGCCGTATCGGAGTTGTCATAGCCGATCAGAGCTATATCCCTGCCCGCTTCAAGACCTATCGCCTTCCAACCCTGTAACAAACCGATCGCCATCCGGTCATTGGCAGCGAACACCGCATCAGGGCGCGGGACCTGCTCCGCAATGACTCGCGCAAGCGCTTCACCGCTCTTCCGGCTGTAGTTCCCTTCATAAAGAAGGTCCGTACGAAAAGCCACACCGGCTTCGTCTAACGCTTTGCGGTACCCTTGCAACCGATCCCTGCTGTTCGAATACATGGTTGGCCCGTTCACAAAACCGATCTCCCTTGCGCCTTGCTGCAGCAAATATTGAACCGCTTCGTAGCTGCCTTGAACATGATCCGCGTCTACGCCGTTGTAGTTCGACCCCTCAAACCTTTGATTCACCAGGCAAAAAGGGTATCCGTTCCGCTCCAAGTCCTCCAGCGCCTCACGTTCTTCGAGGGTATCCCGGGCCCCCAGAATAATGCAGGCATCCACCTTCTGCGTCTGAAAATACAGACTGTAATTCATTACCCCTTCCTGGGGAGTAGTGAACAGCAGCAACAGGTCATATCCGTGCTGTTTCACGGCTTCCCCTACCCCGCTGAGAATTTCCGAGAAATAGTAGGTGGAGAAAATATGGACCTTAGGCACATAAGGGAGAATAACACCGATATTGCCGCTCTTGCGTTTCACGAAATTCTTGGCCAGCGCGCTGGGATGATAATTAAGTTCCTTCGCCGCCGCAAGCACCCGGTCCCGTGTTTTCTCCGCAATCGGCCCCACGCTATTAAGCACCCTGGACACCGTTGCTTCCGAGACACCCGCCCGTTTGGCTACTTCTTTCCTGCTGATGGCAAGCCCCCCGTTATTCAGTTCTATTGATGGTTCCGTTCAGTCCGTCAAAATGTACACGTGTACATTTTCGCTTGAAAACGCTTTTCTGTCAATAGGAATTATCGAGCGAACATAAATAGCCCCGTTCACTGAACGGGACTATCTTTCGCTTTATATTGTTAAGGGGCCGTCTCCAAAAACTTCGCGCTCGGGTTCTTGTCAATCGCAGTACGCATGGCGTACTCGTTCTCAAACAGAGCGACGTAGTTGTCGTTCTTGTCTTTCACGAGCTGCGAATTAATCCGGAACTTCGACGGATCAATCTTCTCATCCACAATCCAACGCGCGAACTGGAACGGCATGCGCTGCAGTTGAATCTCCACGCCGTATTCGCCTTTCATACGGTACTCGAACACTTCGAATTGCAGCTGGCCTACTACGCCGAGAATGACGTCCTCGAATCCAATCGTTTTGAACACCTGCACGGTGCCTTCTTCTGTTAACTGGTCAATGCCCTTCTGATACTGCTTGTGCTTCAAGGCATTTTTGACGACCACTTTCGCAAAAATCTCCGGCGAGAACGTCGGCAGCTCATCATACACGAAGTTTCCGCCTTGAACTAACGTATCTCCGATTCGGAAGATACCCGGATCAAATAATCCGATAATATCGCCCGGATAGGCGGTGTCTACAATATCCCGGTCTTGGGCAAGAAACTGCTGCGGCTGGGCCAGCTTAATATCCTTGCCCGCGCGAACATGCTTAACCGCCATGCCGCGTTCGAACTTGCCCGAGCATATGCGCAGAAACGCCAGTCGGTCCCGGTGAGCCGGGTTCATGTTCGCCTGAATTTTGAACACATAGCCTGAGAATTTCTCTTCCGTCGGTTCCACAGGTCCGTTGCTGCTGTTGCGAGTTGTCGGAATCGGAGCCAGTTCCAGGAAGTTTTCCAGGAATGTCTGGACGCCGAAATTGTTGATCGCGCTGCCGAAGAAGACCGGTGTCAGCTCGCCCGAACGAATCAAATCATAGTCATACTCGTCCCCCGCGACATCCAACAACTCCAGATCCTGCTGCAGCTGATCGTAGAAATAATCGCCCGCCATCTCTTTAATGATCGGATCATCATAGCCGCTGACTTTACGCACGGCAATTGTGGAATGATCGTCGCCCTGAAATAACTCCACTTGCGTCTTCGTACGGTCATAGACGCCGCATAATTCCTTACCCATACCGATCGGCCAGTTCATCGGATAAGAACGGATGCCAAGCACCTGTTCCAGTTCCTCTAGCAAATCAAACGGGTTCTGACCTTCACGGTCCAGCTTGTTAATAAATGTAAAAATCGGGATGCCCCGTTTGCGGCACACCTGAAACAGCTTCTTCGTCTGCGCCTCGACCCCTTTGGCTACGTCAATCAGCATCACTGCGCTATCCGCCGCGGTCAGTGTGCGGTACGTATCTTCGGAGAAATCCTGGTGACCCGGGGTATCGAGGATGTTGATTTTGTGTCCCTCGTAATCGAACTGCATCACGGAGGACGTTACCGAGATTCCCCGTTGTTTCTCAATTTCCATCCAGTCCGACGTGGCGTGACGGCTTGCTTTACGCCCCTTCACCGTACCGGCTAAACGAATGGCGCCCCCGTATAACAACAATTTCTCGGTCAATGTCGTTTTTCCGGCATCGGGGTGAGAAATAATTGCGAACGTGCGGCGCTTCTTGACTTCTTTCAATAGCTCATCTGCCAGTGTTTTACTCATCTATGCGTTATTCCCTTCATCCTAGTCATCGTATTGTATATCTAATTCGCCTGTAAGGACGGCGGTGCCTGAAATCGTAATCTCTATTATATCGTTTTTTCGCATCGCTTGCACGAAAACCTTCCCATCCTTGCCGACTTCCCGTCCCTGTTCTACCCAAACCTCCGCGCTGGCTTGTTTCGGATGCATATATTGCAGCCAATAAGCGCCCATGACACCGGAAGCCGTTCCCGTAACAGGATCTTCAATCGTACCCGAGTAGGGAGAGGAAAAGTGTCTGGCGTGCATGTGACAATCGGGATGAATGGTTTCGGCGGCAAAAGGGTGCAAGGATGCTTTCGGGATCTGCGTCAAGATGGACGGGAATGTCTTATTGTTCGGTATCATCCGTTCAAAAGCTTCTAACGTGCGTATTGGAATGAGCAGAGTCCAGATCCCCGTGCTGCCGTAAACAATCGGATATTGCTCATCCCAGTCGGCTGTCGTGAGTCCAATGGATGCCATTAACTCGCCAACATCGCCTTCGAAGGAGATGAATTCCGGAGCGGCTTGGCGCATGTATATGGCTACCCCCTTCTCCGAAGAAATGAGTTTCATCGGCAACAACCCTGCCTTGGTTTCCACCAGAATTTCGGCATCTTCCTCGAGCACGCCACGTTCCCACAAAGCTGTGAGCGACGCAACGGTGGCATGACCGCATAAATTCATCTCGTGCCCCGGAGTGAAATAACGAAGCCGTAACGTACCCAGCGCGGATGTTTGCACGAACGTCGTTTCGTTAAACCCGACCCGGCGGGCAATTTGCACCATCTGCTCCTCGGTAAAGGCATCCGCATCAAACACGACGCCTGCGGGGTTTCCTTTTCCGGGTATGTCTGTAAACGCGTCATAATGATAGACTTTGACCTGCTTCTGTCCCATCGTTCCCTTCTCCTCTCCAACTTAGCATAACATCCATAATAAAAAGCAGGTAAATTCCTCCCCCTTGCGGTTGGATTCCTTCACCTGCCTGCACTTTAATTTTGACTATCCCTGTTTCCCGGAAATCCAGATGACATCGTCTTCCTCTTGGCCGTTCACAGGCCACCACTTAAACCCGTCTTCGGCAAGCAGCGAATGCGCCTGGTCCGGACCCCACGAGCCCGCAGGATAATGATATAAGTCCGACGATCCTTCCATCCACGCTTGCGCGATGCGATCCACAAAGGACCAAGCCAGCGCGACCTCATCCCAACGTGTGAAATACGTAGAATCTCCCCGTGCCGCATCGTTAATCAACCGCTCATAAGCTTCCGGAGTATTGTGTCCGATTTCACAGCTCTGGCAGAATTCCATCGCAATCGGGATGATCGTCCCTTCGGAGCCGGATTTCTTTGTGTTAATTTTGATGAAAATGCCTTCCATCGGATTCACGCGGATGACCAGCAAATTCGGTTGCAGCACATTCTTCTTGGCAAAGTAAACATTCTCCGGGACATTCTTAAACTCCACTACGATTTCGGTCGTCTTGACCGGAAGACGCTTGCCTGTCCGCACGTAGAATGGAACGCCTGCCCAACGGAAGTTATCCACGAATACCTTAGCCGCGAAATAGGTTTCCGTTGTCGAAGCCGGATTTACGGAATCCTCTTGACGGTATGCCGGAAGTTGCTTCTCTTTCAGGGCGCCCTCGCTGTATTGTCCGCGAACCACGTTCTGGCGCACTTCATTCGGCGACGCATATGCGCGAAGAGAGCGAAGCACCTTCACCTTCTCATCGCGAATATCTTCGGGCATCATCCGGCTTGGCGGCTCCATCGCGATCATTGTGACCATCTGCAGCATATGATTCTGTCCCATATCGCGCAGCGCGCCGGACTTGTCATAATACCCGCCGCGTTCTTCAACACCCACGGTTTCACTCAAAGTAACCTGAATATTGGCGATGTGTTTGTTGTTCCAGAGCGGTTCGAAGAACGCGTTGGCAAACCGCAAAGCTTCAATATTCTGTACCATTTCCTTACCCAGATAATGATCGATCCGGTAAATCTCATCCTCGCTGAATACCTCGCGGATTTGCGCGTTCAGCGTCTCAGCTGATTTCAAATCATAACCGAACGGCTTCTCAATAATAAGACGATGCCAGCCGGAGGAATCCAGCAGACCGCCCGAACGCAAATTCTGAGACACGTTGCCGAACAGTTCCGGAGCCAGTGCCAGATAGAACAACCGGTTGCCGGGAATGTTGAACTTCTGCTCCAGGGTATGCGTCAAATCCTTCAGTTCATGGAAACCAAGCACGTTGGAGCTGTCCAAGGACTTGTATTCAAAATGCTCCGCAAAACGTTCCCATTCATCGTTCAAGTCCGCCTTGTAACGGCAAAACTCCTGAATAGATTCATATAAGTCCGCTCTGAATTCCTCATTGGTCTTGTTTCTTCTGGCGATTCCGATTACAGCGAAGTCTTCTGCCAGCTTGCCTTCGCGGTACAAACTATAGATAGCGGGGAATAACTTGCGGCGCGCCAAGTCCCCCGTAGCTCCGAAAATTAGAAATGAGGCATTCGTAGCTATATTAAACTCGTTGCTCGAACTATTCATCATCATCATTCTTTCCTATGTAATTTGATGCGATTTCTCGCCTTATGTTCGTTAGTTTAGCACATTCATTATCGAAGTGCTATTCGATATCCCATTTCAACACTATAAAAATATTTAATGCCAAACCCGCATAAACCTTATAATTTATCGCTTTTTTAAATTAGGCCCGTATACCCGGGCACCTGTCCATACGGAGCAAACACCTACTGAATATTGTGTACAAAAAGCAGGAGGTGTAACCGCTATGTATCCTCTCCACCCTTTATGCGAAGAAGTTGTGAACCCGCATTGCGGTCAAATGGTATGCGTAATGATGAAAGACGGTTCAAGACATGTCGGTGTTCTGAGCAGACTGCATAACGGTCAGGTTATTCTTAATGATTTTGATTCACCTGCCGCGATTACCCAAGTTCAAGCGCCCAAAAAGAAAATCGGCAAGAAAGCTAAAAACTCCAAAGCAGCCAATCCTTCCAAATCGACTCCTCTTCAAGCGACAACCTCCGGTTTCGGCGGTCCGTTCGGTTACGGCTATGGTCCGGGGTACGGCGGGTTTGGCGGAGGCTTCGGCGGCTACGGTTACGGCTTTGGCTTTGGCTCCAGACTGGCTTTCGATATCGCCGCCATCGCTTTTCTGCTGTTGCTCATCTAATTAACTCAAAGGAGCTAAGCCAAAAAAAAACGCATGGCAAGATTCGGAGTCATTGTTCCGAATCGCCTTGCGTTTTGTTGGATTTGAACCTATTCCGCCAACCCGTTCTTAAAGGCGTAGATGGCTGCCTGCGTCCGATCTTCCACTCCAAGTTTCGCCAACAGATTCGTGACGTGAAACTTCACCGTCTTAATGCCGATGAACAACTCATCCGCCAACTCCTGGTTGGATTTGCCTTGGGACAAGAGCCGCAACACTTCCATTTCTCGCTCGGTGAGTTGCTCATGAGGAGCCGCGACGGCTTTAGGCTGCCGGAAACGGTTCATCATCTTGGAAGCCACCTGGGACTCCAGAATGGACTGCCCGCGGGCTGCCGCATGAATGGCTTGGGCGATTTCACCCGCTCGGGATGTTTTCAACAAGTAGCTGAACGCCCCCGCTTCAATAACCGGATACATTTTCTCGTCATCCAGAAAGCTGGTGAGCACAATCACTTTGCAGTCCTGGCAAATTTGCAGCAAGCGGCGGGTCGTTTCAATTCCATCCATACCGTCCATCACCAAATCCATCAACACCACATCCGGATTATATTCCTGCGCGAGACGGATGCCGTCCATTCCATTGCTCGCCTCGCCTACCACTTCAATACCTTCCTCTGTGGACAGCACCGCGGCGAGGCCGATTCTCACCATCTCATGATCATCGACAAGCAATACTTTAATGGTTTCGGCTTCAGACATGTCCTTCTCCTCCTTCTACAATAACGGGAATTCGTATATCGATTCTCGTCCCTTTTCCTGGCGCGGTTATCAGATCAATGGCTCCACCGATTTCATTCACTCGCTCCTGCATGGAAACCAATCCATAAGCCGCTTGTTTCTGTGATTCCAAGTCGAAGCCGACGCCGTTATCTATAATGAGCAACTTCACGGTATCTCCCCGTTGTTGCAACCGAATTTCCATTCTCGTCGCCCGGGAATGACGAAGTGTGTTGGACAGGGCTTCCTGCACAATCCGGAACAGATGATCCTCGACACCTTTCACCAGACGAATATGGTCGTCCATCTCAAATGTGATATCGATGGGCACCCGATCGCTCAATTCACGCACAAGCTCCTGCAAGCCCTGCGAAAGCTTCTTTCCTTCCAGGTGCACCGGACGCAAGTGAAGCAGCAAAGCGCGCATCTCGGACTGGGCGACCGACGCCATTTCCTCAATCAGTCCGATCTGCCGCTGCGCTTTGTCGAAGTCGACTGTCAACGTTCGGCCCACCGCGGTCGCGGTCATAGAAATCGCGAACAGTTGCTGGCTTACCGCGTCATGAAGCTCCCGGGCCAACCGCTGCCGCTCTTCCGTAACGGCGGAAAACCGCGCTTTCTCCGCCAGCTGCGCATTGTTGGTGGACAGTCGTTGCAGAGAGTTCACCTGCTCCTCCCACTTCCGGCTGATCCGTCCCAGTTGTTCACCCAGCCGGCCGATTTCATCTTCGCCGAGATCGGGCACCGGACGAGCCAGGTTTCCTTTTTCCAGATAAAGCATCGATTCATACAGCACTTCAAGACGCCGATTCAGCTTATGAAATTGCCAGAAACCGTAAGCGGCCCCGATCATCACCACAGCCGAACCCAGCGTTAATCCGAGATGTAACCCTCCTTGCCAGGTTAACCTGTTTAAGGGGAAACCGAACACATACATAAAGTACAAGAAAATCCCGCACAAGAGCACGCTTAACAGGATGGCTTCACCCATACCGCGCCAAACCATGTTGGTCAACCGTTTATTTTCCACCCTGCGCATGCTCCTTTCGTTCATTTCGTAATTACAGAATTCGAATATCTAAGTCTCCTACGATATACGACAAAGAGAGTTTCACTTTCTGCGTACTGGTTTCGTAGTTGGCGGATTGCCAGATGACCTTGTTAAGCAGACCTGTTTCTTTCTCCGAGCGGATATCCACTTGGCCGAACAATACGGATGCATGCACGATGAGCCCCATATCTTCCGGTACGGTTATATCCACGTCCCCTACAATGCCTTGCAGGATCAAGGTTACTTCCTTCTCCTCGGGGAGCGCTTTGGACAAGTCCATATGAATTTCGCCGACAACGTTCCAGATGCTCATATGTTTGAGAACCCAAGGCTCCCGGTCCCACCGTAAACTCTGGATAAAGCTCTGTTTTTGCGTATAGGTGGCGTGTTTATGAGTGCGTTTGGATTTCCAATAAAAGAGTCCCAATGACAATACTAAGATGGCGATAATTAAGGTTAGGTGCTCCGATATGATAATTAAAGACCCGATGGCAATCAATATATAGCCTGAGCTTTGCCTGGAGGTGCGGATTCGGTGAGCCCCGAACCAGATCATGCACAGCGCGACGATGGTGAAGAATCCTAGCAGTTTACCGAACAATATGATGATACCGAACACGATCAGCGCGATGGCTGTATTTCGTTTACGGTTTTCCATGCCGCACCTCCTTTAAGGTTATCGTTCATAACTTGGCAAAAAAGCCACAGGCTTATTACTCACCGCCCAGTGGCTTTTTTCTCCAATTGCAATTCATCATATCATACAGGGAGCACATGGCTCAAAGCTTATTTTTGAAGCTCGATACCCTTGTTCTCTTCTTCCGCCGGAGTATTGTTTACTTTTCCCTTAAGCTTCCGAAGCTCCTCGTCCAGCTTCATGGAAAGCTCCGGGTTGGCAGCAGCCGCGCTTGCCGCAGCATCATTGCGGCTAAATCCGTTCACGGTACGTGCAACCGAAGCTTCCGCTTCCATTTGCATAATCTTCTCTTCCATGCGCTGGAAGCCGCGGGCTGCCGAGCCGCTTTCAATGGCAGCGACATTGGTAACCTGAGCGATCTGCTTCTGCGCCTTGGCTGCCTGAGCCCGAGCGGTTAATTCATTCCGCTTGTTGCGAAGACGGTAGTATTCTTCCTTCATTTCATGCAACTGGGCGACCAGCTCTTCAACTTGGGCTGCGGCCTGCTCATGAAGCTCATTGAATTCAGCTGCTTTCTGATCCTGCACGAGCTTCTCTTCAAGCAACGCTCTCGCCGCTTCTTCATTACCGTCTGTCAATGTGCGGCCTGCTTCCTCCACACGAACTGCGCTGACACGAACCGCTTCGTCCAGGCGTTGCTTTAACTTGCGCTCGTTAGCCATTTGCTTGGCTACCGTCAGCTCTGCTTGGTGAATCTCGCTTTCCATATCGCGTAAATATTGGTTTAGCATTACGGATGGATCTTCCACCTTATCTAACACCTCATGAATCGAAGCTACCGTCATTTCTTTAATTCGTTTAAATACTCCCATTGTTTACACTTCCCCCTTCTCATATTTGGCCACTTTGGCCCGAAGCTCTTCAATTTCTTTCCACATCGCCTTGCGTTCAACATCCTTCATCATCTCATCGATGGTATTGGAAGGCGTTTGCTGTTGACCATACTGACCTTGTTGTCCATATTGTGCATGTTGTGCATGTTGTCCATATTGTGCATGTTGGTTCTGCTTAACGTGTCCTCCGCATGCGTTGGCCCAACCGGGTTGAAACGGGTCCCTGCCGAAGGGTCCATGGGGTACATCGAATTCTTTAGGAATGACCAGCGCGGCCAGTATATAAATCGGTATAATAACCCCTCCGGAGAAGAATGCTGTTATCACGAACAACAATCTCAGCAGGGTAGCGTCGATATGAAATAACTCGGCCAGTCCGCCGGCGATCCCGAACAGCTTCTTATCTCTTTGCGAGCGGTAAAGCTTCTTCATGATTTCATCCAACCTTCCTGTTCAAGTTTCGCTTTGAGCTTCAACATTTCTTTATCCAGCGCGGCCTGCATAGCAGAACCGGCATGAGCGGCCAGCTCTTGCCCCGATTTGCGCAACTCACGCAAGCTCTTGGTCTCAAGCTCCAGATCCGTCAGCTTCTCTTCCAGCCGGTCGAAGATTCGTGCACTGCCACCCGCGCCGCCTAACCGCTCGTTCAGCTTCTGTTGAAGACGAATCGATTCGAGGCGGGCCACATAGAAATGCCGTTTATCATATACACTTTGGTAATCCGCTTTCAGGCTGCGAAGCTGCTCTTCCAGCTCTTTCAACGATTCCGCGCCTTGCTCGTAAAGCGCCAGATATTGTCCGGATCGCTCTTCTTGCAGCACCTTCTCCTGAAGGGCGATTCGAGCCAAATGGTCTTCGCCCGCTTTAAGCGCCAGCTTCGCTTGATCTTCGCGCTTCGTCTTCAGTTGCTCCGCTTGCAAATATTGCTGCCGTAACTGCCCCACATGCTGTGAAAGCTGACTGTATACTTTCTCTGACTCTATAATTTGATCACTCTGCGCCGTTAAGTATTGATCAATCAAGCGAACGGGATCTTCTGACTTCTCCAGCATGTCGTTGAAAGTCGCTAACGTGACATCCCGCATTCTCTTCATTACGCTCATTCTTTCTCCTCCTATTCACATCGTTACACACTTGAACTTCTCTTTAGCATAGATACGCCGTAAGCGATAAAGCCTGCCGCGAACAAGATCCAGATTAATCCGGACAACTTCCCCAGAAGGATGCATCCGCCGATAATCAGCAAGGTCCAGCCGATAAAACCTTTTCCGTTGCGAATGCCCATATATCCGAGGCCTGCCATGATAACCGGGATGATGAGACCAAACAATCCGCCAAGAATCCCTAACTTACCGAGTACGATCATTGCACCTAATGCGATCAACAGAAGCGCGAAACCATTCTTTCCATTCATTCTCATTTCTCTCACCGCCTTTCGTGTGTTGCTGTTTCTTATGTCTTTATTCTAGACGAATAACGAGGCTGCCAAAACGGACCCCCGACGGTATTTATACCTAGACTTAAGTCGGGTTGTCTCATGGGCTTCAGGCGGTCTAATCCTTATGGGCAAAATAAAAACCCGCGGCTGGAAGCCCCGCGGGTTTCAATAACTTCTATATCGTCATGGCTCCAAAGCCGCCGTCAACACGGATTAAGGAACCGGTAACAAAGCCCGAGGCCCTCTCGGAAGCCAGCCAAACGACCGTGCCCTGCAGCTCCTTCGGCTCGCCGAATCGATTCATCGGTGTATGCGCCATAATAGACGCCACCCGCTCCGGTGAGAGAATGGCACGGTTCTGTTCCGCCGGGAAGAAGCCCGGAATGATGGCGTTCACCCGGATGCCATGCGGCGCGAACTCGCGGGCCAGAAACTGGGTTATTCCGTTTACGGCATGCTTGGACGCCGAATACGTGAACACGCGGGACAACGGCGGGCCGGAAGATACCGAAGAGACGGTAATGATACTTCCGCCGCGTCCGTTTTCCGACATCGCTTTGCCGAAGGTTTGACACGCAAGCATCACACTCTTCGCGTTTACATCCATAATCCGGTCCCATTCATCTTCGGTAATTTCAAAAAATGGCGTCGCGCTATTCACGCCTGCCGTATGTAACAGGATGTCCGGCGTCCCGCTCCATGCCGTGATTTCCTTGCAGACGCGTTCCAGATCATCTTTGGAGACAGCGTCTCCTTGAAACAGGCGCGCCTTCTCCGATGCAAGCAGCGGCGCCAGCAAGCCCTCGGCCTTCTCCGGATTGCGAACCACGAGCGCCGTATGCGCCCCTTGGCTGTGGAGCGCTTCCGCCATAGCCGCTCCCAGCGTACTGCCTGCGCCGATGATGACGGCGGTACGCCCGGTAAGATCAAACATTGAAGACATATCCATGAGCCATCTCCTCACTTATGGTGAGCTGCCGCGCTTTTCTTCTTGTACCGCACGTCCTCTGCCGTCTGTTTCTTCCTTCATCTTCTTCCGGTATGCCGCAGGATTACAACCGGCCACAGCCGTAAACATCCGGCTGAAGTGAGCCGCGTGTTCAAATCCTACCGCTTTATAGACATCGGTTACGGACTGCTCGGGATGTAACCTGAACATCATTTTGGCCTGATTAATGCGTCTGTTGTATAAGTATTTGAACACGGTCGTTCCTGTGACTTCCTTAAACATATGGGATAAATACGGCTTCGTTAAATGTAAGGCTTCGGCTATTTGGTCCAGCGTAATCTCCTTGGCGTAATGTTGCTCCAGGAAGGTGATGACATGCTGTACATGCTCTTCCTTCTGAGACCGGTAAGCCGTTTCCCTTACAGGTTGGGTGCACCAATGCCGAATAAGCTGAAGTAATTCAAAGAAACGGAACGTGAACCGTCCGTAATCCTCCGACCCGCCCTCGTGGATCCGCTCTTTGTGGATGACAGAAAGCTCACCCCATGTTTTCTCCAGCTCTGCTTGTTTGGAAGGCTCCAGGGATAATCGAATGTTCTGCAACTCTTCAAAGGGCTGCAACAATTCGGACGCTTTCTCAGGCCTGAGTACAGTAAACAGATAAGCCGGGTCAAAATGTAGAATAGACCGGACATAAGGGACATGCAAGGACGGATGAGGACTATGTAAAGTCATGCCGTGCATGAGAATCAGGTCACCCGTCTGGAGCTTCATCAGTTGATCGCCGATTAAATAATTGCAGTCACCGCTATGAAAGTAATAAATTTCGTAGAACGCGTGGGAATGAAATTGCGCGCCTACCAAAGGTTCAGAAACTCTGTATTGAATCTCAATCGGTTGCTGCCATTGCATGGAAAGCGGCACTTCCCTTTCCCCCTTGTACATGAATCCGTTGTGACAACCGGTAATATACAAGAGTGTATCATGTTGATTGGGTATTCGCCCAAAATTCTATATATTTAATAAGGGATTCGGATAGATTGCTGTTGGGCAAGCATACACAGCTCCGCGGCTTTAAAGGCGTGCTCCTGGGTCATCGCGGTTTCTGTGCGGTCCAGACAGTCCCGGATCAGTTGTCCGAAGAAGGGATAGCCTGTCTTTCCACTAGCGGCATAATGATACTCGCCTTCCCCGTTGACCAGATACACGTGATCTCCGCTTGACTCCCGGGCTATATCTACATATTTTCTTAATTCGATAAACCCGTCCGTGCCCATAATGATCGTTCTGCCATCTCCCCAACTGCTTAACCCGTCCGGAGTAAACCAGTCTACCCGGAAGTAGTTCGTAGCCCCGTTATCGCCCACCAACGTGGCATCGCCGAAATCCTCGAACTCCGGGACGTCCGCATGGTGATAATTGGCCACTTTACTGTGAAGTACCCGCGCGTCGGCGCAACCGGCGTAATAGAGAAATTGTTCGACTTGATGACTGCCGATATCGGTCAGAATCCCGCCGTATTGTTCCTTGCGGAAAAACCAATCGGGTCTTGTGGCCTGATTTAACCGATGAGGTCCTGTGCCCATAACCTGCAGGACGCGGCCGATAGCCCCTTGCCTGATCAGCTCTCCCGCGTATACACCGCTCTCTGAATGCAGCCTTTCGCTGTAGTAGACCATATACTTCTGTCCGGTTTCCCTTGCTTTAACGCGTACCGCCGCCAATTGCTCCAGAGTCGTGAAAGGTGTCTTGTCGGTAAAGTAATCCTTGCCCGCGTCCATTACACGCATGCCTAGTGTTGCGCGCTCCGAAGGAATGGCCGCGGCGGCGACAAGCTTGACCTCTTGATCGTCCAGAATCTGCTCTTGAGATTCGGCAATCTTGACTTGAGGGTATCTTTGGGCAAACTGAGCCGCGCGCAACGGATCGGAATCCCATACCCATTTCAAGGTTCCGCCCGCTTCCAATAAACCGTTCGTTTGGCCGTAGATGTGGCCGTGGTCCAAAGCCATCGCCGCAAATACGAACTCACCAGGACCACAGACTAGTTGCGGCTTTTTTAAAGAAACAGGCGCGTAATTCATACCGTCTTTGCTTTGCATTATACTCATCGGCTTCCACTCCTCACTTAAGCTAGGTTGTCGTTACTTTATGTCGCGAACTTTCTATTCTCTTGCGTAACTCCGCTTCATGGAGATCTTCATCCAACGGCAGATCCACCCAATCGTCCAACCATGTGGACAAATGCATCGCATTGGATAGCGTTAAGCCGTGGATGCCTTCTTCCCCGGGCGCTACCAGTGGAGTGCCTTTAAGAATGGCATCGGTGAAGTTTTGCAGTATTCCCGCATGCTCGGGACTTGGTCCGAAAGCGGGTAACTCAATTTTCCAGCACTCCGGGGCGCCAAAGGCCTGGGTATTCCGTTGGTTAAAATCCTGCTCGGACTCACGCAACCTCCAGAAACTTAGCATCCCGTCTTCAATGACGACTTTTCCCCTGTCTCCGGTTACTTCGTATCGGTTGGTTCCCGGCGCTTCCGCAGTGGAAGTCACGAATAAGCCGGTAGCTCCGTTCTCATATTCCACATAGGCGGTAACGTCATTCTCCACTTCAATATCCCGGTGTTTGCCGAACTGACAGAAAGCTCGCATCCGTTTAGGCATCATCCCGATGGTCCATTGCCATAAATCCAGCTGGTGAGGGCACTGGTTAATTAAGACACCTCCGCCTTCTCCGCTCCATGTAGCGCGCCAACTCCCGGAATCATAATACGCTTGCGGACGATACCAGTTCGTTATAATCCAGTTCGTACGCCGGATCGTACCCAGCTCTCCTTCTTGGATCAGCTCCCGTAACTTGCGGTACATCGGATTCATACGTTGATTGTATACGATGCCAAATACATTGCCGCTCTGCTGTGCCGCTGTATTCATCTCCCGAACCTGCTTAATGTACACACCCGCCGGTTTCTCAATTAATACGTGCAGTCCGGCCCGGAAAGCCTCCATAGCTTCTGATGGGTGCATGTAATGGGGTGTGGCGATCAGTACCGCGTCAATAGCTCCAGAGTGCAGCATATCCTTTACATGCTCAAACACTTGCAGATGACTCCACTTTTCTTTCACTTCAGCTCTTTTTTGCGCCGACACATCACATACCGCCGTTAATTCCGCCCCTTGGATGGCTCCGGAGAGGAATGTGTTCATATGTCCCATGCCCATATTACCAGCGCCAATAATGCCGTAACGCACCACAGTTGCACTCATGCTAATTCCTCCATCCATTGGTTTATTTGGTTCACGTAATTTTTTAACATGTCTTCCGAAGCATAGGAGCCGCTGAAATCCTCTACACCGTACCAACCTTCATAACCGACAGCCTTTAAATCGGCCAGCACTTGTTTCCATGGCACGATCCCGCTAGCGACAGGCAACCATGTTGACGACCAGGTCAAAGGCTGCATAATATCACGTTCCTTCTTGCTTATTCCCCGGGCAATTTCCGTGTTCGGCTGATTGGCGTCCGGAATCCACCCGGCATTTTTAATATGAACATGCGCGAGATAAGGACCTAACAGTTCCAATCCCATACGATAGTTCTCATACCCTTCAATGACCATGTTGCCCGGATCATACAATACACCGACATACTCCGGGTTATGAGCACTGACTAACCGATGAGCGAGGGAAGCGCTTGGCACAATCGTATTGTGGTGTGTCTCCACCAACGCTTTAATTCCATAGGTGCGGCTAAGCTCCTCAACCTGAGTTAAGAACAGGGATGCCTCATCATATAACTCTCCGTATGGACGTGTTCGATTGTAAGCGGGTACCCCTACTCTGACACGATCCGCTCCCAGCCGCTTTGCTAAACGGTACACGGTTTCGGTGCCTTCCAAATCTCCGCACTGCACATATGGCGTTACCGCCACTGTTTCTAAGCCTGCTTCGCGGACCGCGTTATCGAAACGCGCCAGTTCCTCTTCATTTGCAGACAGTGGCAATGTAGCCCGGTTGTTACCCCAAAAACTCGGCTCCTCGTCAACCAATGCCGGATCCATATCCGCACATCTCCATTCCAGACCGCGAATGCCGACTTTAGCAGCCAATGTACATAACTCCTCCGGGGTGTGTTCAGGGGTGGCAACTGTAAATACAGATAATTTCATTGACATTATTCCGGCCTCCTATGTAGTTTTAATCTTCTCAAGCGTTTCCCATATACCGTTTAGATACGTGGCACCCAATGCTCGGTCATGCAGTCCATAGCCGGGACGCCCTTCTTCTCCCCATATCATCCTCCCGTGATCAGGTCTTAGAGGACCACTGAAACCTTGTTCATGGAGTGCTTCCAGTACTCGTACCATGTCTACCGAGCCATCGGATGAACGATGCGAAGATTCCTGAAACGACCTCGGGCCGGTGCGCAAAATATTTCGTGTATGTGCAAAATGTAATTTCCCCCGCGATCCAAAATAACGAATAATTTCAATGAGATCATTGTTTTCCGCAGCTCCCAGGGAACCTGAACAGAACGTAATGCCGTTAGCCGGGCTGTTCACATGTTCTGTGATTCTCTTTAATTGCTCCAGGTTACTCACGATCCGGGGGAGACCGAATATGGGCCATGGCGGGTCATCGGGGTGGATGGCCATCCGGATGCCGGATTCTTCAGCAACGGGAATGACTTGCTCGAGGAAATAAGCCAGATTGGCCCAAAGCTTCTCTTCATCCATATCCGCGTAAGCGTTGATTAATGCTTCCATCTCATGCTTGGTGTAGCTTGCATCCCAGCCCGGCAGAGACAGATCCCCTTTAACCGGATCCATCCTGAGCATTGTTTCATCTTCATAAGTAAGCGTATAGGAACCGTCCGGTAAGAGATGGGCCAGATGAGACCGTGTCCAGTCGAACACAGGCATAAAGTTGTAGCAGACGACGGGTACGCCCGCTTTTCCTAATTCACGCAGCGTTTGATTATAATTGTGGATGAGTTGATCCCGAGACGGAAGTCCAAGTTTAATATCCTCATGTACAGGTACACTCTCTATGACCGATATGCGAAATCCGTGCGCCTCAACTTGGTCTTTCAAGGCATCGATCAAATGCGCCGGCCATGCCTCTCCGACAGGTACATCATATATGGCGGTAACAATACCTTGGACGCCTGGAATCTGGCGTATATTCGATAAAGTCACAGGATCCGAACTCCCGAACCAGCGAAATGACATTTGCATAAATGCAGGACTCCTCTTCTATATTTTTTGATATGGAAAGGCTTTCAATTTAAGAACAGCTTCATTGTAACACAACCTAATCCCAGTAAAAGTAAGAATTGGCGTCACCTTAACTACAGTCAAGTGAAAAACGAAAGTCCCCTATGAGAGTCAACGGCTTTGAATATTCGAATAGCAAAAAAGAACGACCTCGTGAATCAAGGTCGTTCTAAACGGACGTATCTTATTCAATCAGGGCAAATCAATGAGAATGAAACTTCCGCCTTGTACTGAACTAATATTTAAAGCTGTAGTTTCAGTAATCCTCGCGGAATCCCGGTTGTGCAGCTGCGTACTTCCATTAATAGTAATCTCGCCTTCAGTCACAAATACGAATATTCGACGATTCTGGGCTTGATTAAACGAAATTTCTTTGCCCTGCTCCAGACGCGACATATACATCGTCATATCTTGGTGAATGTGGGCGACTTCTGCCGATGACTGATGAGACACGATCGGTAGCAGGATATTGACTGTTTTGGCAAGATCATATGTTGTCGTTTCGTATGAAGGCTGAACCCCTTCCTGATTGGGCATAAACCACATTTGCAGCAGATTCATATCCTCGTTCTCTGAAGGGTTGAATTCTGAATGCATGACACCCTTGCCTGCGGACATTCGTTGAATTTGACCATATGTTGTAACGGCTGTATGGCCTAGACTATCCTGATGCTGTAATTGCCCACGAAGCACAACGGACACGATCTCCATTTCACGATGAGGATGCATACCAAAACCTTTACCCGCTGCAATTATATCGTCGTTAAGCACCCGCAATGGGCCGAAATTCATATTGTCGGAATCATAATAATCGGCAAAGGAAAAGCTAAAATGACTTTGAAGCCAACCATGGTCAGCAGAATAACGTGAACTTGCCGGATATACTGAGATCATCTCATCACACCTTTCACATCTTATAGTGTAAACAAGTTATTGAATCATTGCATCCAAGGAAAACTCACCTGCACCGATCATTGCCACTCCTATAGCTACTACAATCAGAACCAAATTATATTCATAACCGTTTTGTGTAACCCATAAGCCGTTAGATCCATGAACCTTAGCAATTGATACTACCATCGTAATAACAATAAGCGCCGCGCCAACCCAAGTGAACAAACCGACTGCTAACAGCAATCCACCCAGCATTTCACTGGCACCTGCCATAATGGCCATCGTCATACCTGGTTTCATCCCAATGGAGTCTAGCCAACCTGCTGTGCCTTTTAAACCGTAACCGCCAAACCAACCCAATAACTTCTGCGCACCATGCCCTACAAACAACAAACCAACTACTACCCGTATAATCAATAATCCTAAATCCATCATTTCCATCTTTGTTTCCTCCTGTACTTTATTTTAGTGTGTAACTTATATATTTATATTAACTTAATTTACTTACTTTTGTCAAGCTACTTAACTTATTTAATTTACTTACACTTACTGGATGGTACTCACTTACTTTATTAAAGTTATTATGGTAAAATAGATACAGAGGTGATGGACAATGGATTATTCAAAAATGTGCCCCCGCTACGAATCCGCCATTGACTTACTAGGTAAGAAGTGGACCGGCTTGATTATTCGGGTGTTGTTGGGTGGGCCCCGTCGATTTAAAGATATTAAAGAACAGATTCCGGATATGAGTGACAAAATATTAACGGAACGCATGAAAGAGCTTGAACAAGTCGGCGTTATACGCAGGAATGTTTATGCGGAAACACCCGTGCGCATTGAATATGATTTAACGGATAAAGGAAAGGGCCTGGAGCATGTTATTGAGTCGATTCAAGACTGGGGCGAGAAGTGGATGTAACTGCTAAAGAAACCGTTCAACGGCCATGGCCATGAACGGTTTCTTTGCGGAAGTATAGGTAATTTAGAAGAAATCCATCAAATATGTTGTGCTAGGCGGGATTCGTTGCTCCAGCCGCTGAACCTGGTCGTAATCTCCCTGAATTCGTCCCAACTGATACAACTCGAGCGGTTTTAAATAACCTAAGAACAGCGCTGAGAGCGTTTGGATATCCATTCGAAGCTGCGGCCTTTCGTCTGTAGAAGCTATTTCCGGTTTACCTTCACTTGATATATCGATAGCAAACGTGCCTTGATTCCATGGTGCAAACGGATCCTCAATAGCCAGCACTATGATCTCCTTGGCATTCAGATCTGAGGTCGGAGCAAATGTATACTGGCCTAGAAAGCCTGTGAAATCTACAATTCTCCCCATAAAATACGGTACAGTTTCCTGCGTTATACGCGGATTCCTCAGCTTGAATGGTAATCTGTCATCCGCAGGGGCTGTCAACTTCACCTTCTCGATCATCGAATCATGATTACCTACGAAAGACCATAATGCATCTTCCGATTCCAGATCAAGACAGACCATTTCATGAATAACCATCTCTTTGTCCTTCACCTTGTATAGTATATATCCCCGGTCTTGCCCCTCCGCATTCTGGTACACCGCGAATTGACCACCCTTTCGCTCAAATACGGATCGCTCCCACCATGAATCTGAACGCACCAGAGTGCCGTTATATCGTTTAGCGAATGCTTCGTACACAGGATTTATCCGGGACGCGTCAGGTTTAATTCTTGTAATCGTACCTGGGTATGCTGTGCGCACGGGAAGTTTAGCCGCATCTACTATGTATTTCTTATACTCAATATAAGTTTCCCAACCATATTTACGATAAAACGGAAATTCGAACGGGTGAAGAAAGGATAACGTCTGACCATTTTCTCGCATCAGTAAAAGAGCGTGTTGCAACAATTGGGTTACCAGCCCCTGACGGCGATATTCGGGCCATGTCGCTACACCCGCTATGCCTCCCATAGCAACAGGCGTTTGCTGGATGTATGTTTCCAGAGGGAGCAATACGAGTTTCGCGAGGAGCTTGTCGTCCTCAAAACAGCCCCAGATTCGTTCCGGTTCAAAATACGCCTTCCTCTCTTCACGCTCAGCTTTAGTCATCTCAAACTGAAAGGCGAATTCGGAAAGTTCCAAGCTCAGCTCAAACTCATCAGCGGTTAATGGACGTATGTGCATAATGCTGCCTCCTTTAGGATGTTGGTTTCATTATGACACAGCCCTCTGCATTTTCAACAGAAAGCTTGATTAAGCCCATTTTATCCAGAAACCCTCACGCTTGATTGCTCTAGTGAATATACTGCCATTACATCTAACTCACTTATTTTTAGGAGGGCGGGACCTCGATGGTGCAGAAAAGGTTCAAATGGCAATTTGAGATGGCCTACATTGTAGGCGTTGGGCTCGGATTAGTGGCGCATCTGTTGGAAAAACTATAAGTTCTCACCGCACCTTCCGGATGGATAGGTGCCTTTTGTCATATATGTACATAGGCACAAAAAAACCATCAGAACGTTCTGATGGTTTCTTTCATCTTACTAGTAGTGCCGGTGAAGGGACTCGAACCCCCACGGTTTCCCTCACGATTTTGAGTCGCGCGCGTCTGCCATTCCGCCACACCGGCTAATCATGTAAAGATGGCGCGCCCTAAGAGATTCGAACTCCTGGCCTTTTGATTCGTAGTCAAACGCTCTATCCAGCTGAGCTAAGGGCGCAAATGTTGCTGCTTGGTAATAATGGTGCCGAAGACCAGACTTGAACTGGTACGGTGGTCACCCACCGCAGGATTTTAAGTCCTGTGCGTCTGCCGATTCCGCCACTCCGGCGAGTGTTGTGGAGGCGCCACCCAGACTCGAACTGGGGGTAAAGCTTTTGCAGAGCTCTGCCTTACCACTTGGCTATGGCGCCATGAATTAGATGGAGCGGAAGACGGGAATCGAACCCGCGACCCTCGCCTTGGCAAGGCGATGCTCTACCGCTGAGCCACTTCCGCAAGTAATATAATGGCTGGGGATCAAGGATTCGAACCTTGGAATGACGGAGTCAAAGTCCGTTGCCTTACCGCTTGGCTAATCCCCAACAAACTTGCTGTTTAATTTAAAAGTTAGGTAAAGATATTATGGGGCGATCGATGGGACTTGAACCCACGAATGCCAGAGCCACAGACTGGTGCGTTAACCCCTTCGCCACGACCGCCACATAAGTTTAAGTTGGCAGGGGCAGCAGGAATCGAACCCACACCAAAGGTTTTGGAGACCTTTGTTCTACCTTTAAACTATGCCCCTATATGGTGGAGGATGATGGATTCGAACCACCGAACTCGTCAGAGAGCAGATTTACAGTCTGCCGTGTTTAGCCACTTCACTAATCCTCCAAGTTAAAGCTGGTGCCGTCGAGAGGACTTGAACCCCCAACCTACTGATTACAAGTCAGTTGCTCTACCAGTTGAGCTACAACGGCATATGATATTGTATCCGAGTGATTCTAAATTTAACCGAACCGCTAGATTGTAAGTGGTGGCTCGGGACGGAATCGAACCGCCGACACGAGGATTTTCAGTCCTCTGCTCTACCGACTGAGCTACCGAGCCTTACAAGTAATAAAGATTAAATGGCGGAGCCGACGGGATTCGAACCCGCGGTCTCCTGCGTGACAGGCAGGCATGTTAGGCCTCTACACCACGGCTCCACACTATGTTGCATGTTCATCTCATAAATAGAGACTATTGCGGGGGCAGGATTTGAACCTGCGGCCTTCGGGTTATGAGCCCGACGAGCTACCGAGCTGCTCCACCCCGCGTCATTAAATATAAGGTATATATGGTGGAGGCTGAGGGGATCGAACCCCCGACCCTCTGCTTGTAAGGCAGATGCTCTCCCAGCTGAGCTAAGCCTCCATAAAAACAAGGACAAGTAGTATCTTAACATATACTTTACACTAAGTACAAGTCATAATTTCTTACAGAAAAGTTAAACTGTAGAAAGAATGGTGACCCGTAGGGGATTCGAACCCCTGTTACCTCCGTGAAAGGGAGGTGTCTTAACCCCTTGACCAACGGGCCGTACTACAGCATATGAGGTAAAGCTACGGAGAGAAAGGGATGCTCTCCACTACGTTTCGAGAATGCGATGTGGTCCTTACGAAGCTTATGCTTCACCGAACCCCGCGGGTCTCGAATCCCATACATATGAGGTAAAGCTACGGAGAGAAAGGGATTCGAACCCTTGAGACGCTTGTGGCGCCTACACGATTTCCAATCGTGCTCCTTCGACCAAACTCGGACACCTCTCCAAATGGCTCCCCGAACAGGACTCGAACCTGTGACAACTCGATTAACAGTCGAGTGCTCTACCAACTGAGCTATCAGGGAATATCAAGGTTTGCACCCTGAAAACTGAATGTGAATGAATGAGAGCTTTGCTTGCAAAGCTAGCTTCGTAAGCATGCTCAACGCGTTAACCTGTTAATTCAGGTAATTGGATAAGCCCTCGACCGATTAGTATTCGTCAGCTCCATGCATTGCTGCACTTCCACCCCGAACCTATCAACCTCGTCGTCTTCAAGGGGTCTTACTGATTGGGAAATCTCATCTTGAGGGGGGCTTCGCGCTTAGATGCTTTCAGCGCTTATCCCGTCCGTACATAGCTACCCAGCGATGCCTCTGGCGAGACAACTGGTACACCAGCGGTACGTCCATCCCGGTCCTCTCGTACTAAGGACAGCTCCTCTCAAATTTCCTGCGCCCACGACAGATAGGGACCGAACTGTCTCACGACGTTCTGAACCCAGCTCGCGTACCGCTTTAATGGGCGAACAGCCCAACCCTTGGGACCTACTTCAGCCCCAGGATGCGATGAGCCGACATCGAGGTGCCAAACCTCCCCGTCGATGTGGACTCTTGGGGGAGATAAGCCTGTTATCCCCAGGGTAGCTTTTATCCGTTGAGCGATGGCCCTTCCATGCGGTACCACCGGATCACTAAGCCCGACTTTCGTCCCTGCTCGACCTGTATGTCTCGCAGTCAAGCTCCCTTATGCCTTTGCACTCTTCGAATGATTTCCAACCATTCTGAGGGAACCTTGGGGCGCCTCCGTTACTCTTTAGGAGGCGACCGCCCCAGTCAAACTGCCCACCTGACACTGTCCCTCACCCGGTTTCACGGGCGCAGGTTAGAACTCCGATACGATCAGGGTGGTATCCCAACGGCGCCTCCGGCGAAGCTTGCGCTCCGCCTTCTCAGGCTCCCACCTATCCTGTACAGATCGTACCAAAGTCCAATATCAAGCTGCAGTAAAGCTCCATGGGGTCTTTCCGTCTTGTCGCGGGTAACCTGCATCTTCACAGGTATTAAAATTTCACCGGATCTCTCGTTGAGACAGCGCCCAAGTCGTTACGCCATTCGTGCGGGTCAGAATTTACCTGACAAGGAATTTCGCTACCTTAGGACCGTTATAGTTACGGCCGCCGTTTACTGGGGCTTCGGTTCACAGCTTCGGATTGCTCCTAACCGCTCCCCTTAACCTTCCAGCACCGGGCAGGCGTCAGCCCGTATACTTCGCCTTACGGCTTCGCACAGACCTGTGTTTTTGCTAAACAGTCGCTTGGGCCTTTTCACTGCGGCCCCCTCGGGCTATTCACCCTACCGAGGCACCCCTTCTCCCGAAGTTACGGGGTCATTTTGCCGAGTTCCTTAACGAGAGTTCTTCCGCGCGCCTTAGAATACTCTTCTCGCCTACCTGTGTCGGTTTGCGGTACGGGCACCATCACCTGGCTAGAGGCTTTTCTCGGCAGCCAGAGTACATGTTCTTCGCTACTTATATTTCGCTCCCCATCACAGCCCAGCCTTACGATGTGCGGATTTACCTACACATCAGCCTCACTGCTTGGACAGGCTATTCCATCAGCCTGCAACGTTCCCCTTCTGCGTCACCCCATTGCTCATAACGGCTTACGGTGGTACAGGAATATCAACCTGTTGTCCTTCGACTACGCCTTTCGGCCTCGCCTTAGGTCCCGACTAACCCTGAGCGGACGAGCCTTCCTCAGGAATCCTTAGGCTTTCGGCGGACAAGATTCTCACTTGTCTTTTCGTTACTTATACCGGCATTCTCACTTGTATGCTGTCCAGCGCTCCTTACGGTACACCTTCAACCCACATACAACGCTCCCCTACCACTGATCTTACGATCAATCCATAGCTTCGGTGGCGTGTTTAGCCCCGTTACATTTTCGGCGCAGAGTCACTCGACCAGTGAGCTATTACGCACTCTTTAAATGGTGGCTGCTTCTAAGCCAACATCCTGGTTGTCTGTGCAACTCCACATCCTTTCCCACTTAACACACACTTGGGGACCTTAGCTGATGGTCTGGGCTGTTTCCCTCTTGACGATGGATCTTAGCACTCACCGTCTGACTCCTGGCTATAAGTCTATGGCATTCGGAGTTTGACTGAGCTTGGTAACCCTTGGCGGGCCCCGCACCCAATCAGTGCTCTACCTCCACGACTCTAGAATCCAAGGCTAGCCCTAAAGCTATTTCGGGGAGAACCAGCTATCTCCGAGTTCGATTGGAATTTCTCCGCTACCCCCACCTCATCCCCGCATTTTTCAACATGCGTGGGTTCGGGCCTCCAGTGAGTGTTACCTCACCTTCACCCTGGACAGGGGTAGATCACTCGGTTTCGGGTCTACACCCACGTACTTAGTCGCCCTATTCAGACTCGCTTTCGCTGCGGCTACGGCTTCTCACCTTAACCTTGCACGTGAACGTAACTCGCCGGTTCATTCTACAAAAGGCACGCCATCACCCATAGATCGGGCTCTGACTTTTTGTAAGCACACGGTTTCAGGTTCTATTTCACTCCGCTTCCGCGGTCCTTTTCACCTTTCCCTCACGGTACTGCTTCACTATCGGTCGCTAGGAAGTATTTAGCCTTACCAGATGGTCCTGGCGGATTCATACGGGGTTTCACGTGTCCCGCACTACTCGGGATCCGTCTCGGAGAGAATGGACTTTCAGGTACAGGGCTGTTACCTGCTATGGCGGGCCTTTCCAGACCTCTTCGCTTAACCCATTCCTTTGTAACTCCATGTGAGACGTCCCACAACCCCGGTAAGCAAGCTTACCGGTTTAGGCTCCTCCGCGTTCGCTCGCCGCTACTGACGGAATCACTATTGTTTTCTCTTCCTCAGGGTACTTAGATGTTTCAGTTCCCCTGGTATGCCTCTTCTTAACCTATGAATTCAGTTAAGAGTGACTGTACATTACTACAGCCGGGTTTCCCCATTCGGACATCCCCGGATCAAAGCCTGCTTACGGCTCCCCGAGGCATTTCGTCGTTCGCCACGTCCTTCTTCGGCTCCTAGCGCCTAGGCATCCTCCGTGTGCTCTTAGTAGCTTATCCAGACGAATTTGCTGATTGAAGCGTTAAGCTTCATATCCAACATTCGTTACTTCGGAAGCATCCTAAAATATCTTAGAGATGTTACTAGCGGATCTTGCGATCCTTGCGTTGTTTACACATTCATTCACTATCCAGTTTTCAAGGAACAAAACAAAACATACTGAAAGGGTTTAACCTTTCAAAACTGAACTTGAGCGAAATAAGCGGTATT
>NZ_CP011388.1:440000-577500 GCF_001644605.1 Paenibacillus swuensis
AAATCAATCGTATAAGAAGCAGCCGTATTGCCGGCATCCTTCTGAAGCTTAATGATGTCACCCGAATTTACATTGGCAATGAGAAACCTTCCGTCATCAAAAAACCGATGCGGCGAGCCGTTGGAAGGGTTGTTGTTATAAGGGTAGCCGCCGTAAACCCAAGCGTATTTCGAAGACAATTGCAGATCCTGTGATTTCGTTCCGTTAATGTACAGGGAAAGGGTAGCATTGGTCCCGTTACCCGCCGCGTCATCCGGAATGGAGTAGCGCACTACCAAGGCGTTCGCTGCTTTTTGCGCGGTAAATTGAACATAGTGGCCGTTGGCTGTCAGTTGCACCGCTTTACGACCCGAAGCTTCGGATGGTAGCTGCAAATACGTGCGGCTCGGCCCCAACACAGTACCGTTCGTCGTTCCGTTCTCCGCTTCATAAGTGGTGTACGGCATCGTTGCTCCGCGTGTGTTCAGCGCGGCTCCGGTGTTCCCCGATAAGGAATCAATCTGAACATTCCCTGTATCGCCTGCCGCATATTGATAAGCAATCGTGTTCAGTCCGTTACGCAAAGCCAGCGTCTCATTCTTCACAGCCCATGTGGTCCAATTCGCTGTGGCCGGCAACGATGTTGTCACCTGTTTAACTCCGTTTACCAGGACACTCAGCGTTTTCGCTGAACCGGAGCCGTTCGCGTAGCGTAAGCCCACGCTTGCGTTACCTGCAACCGCGTTAACTGTAAATACGGTACGTGCCCCGTTAACAGTTAGACCACTGACATAGCCTGTTCCGGTATAGCCGGCATTCGCTGTGTTTATCGCTGTCCCCCCGGACAAGAACGCTTCTTCCGCTTCAATCGCACCGGCAGGTGTCGGGTCTGGCGGCGTCACAACGGTGCCCGCAGTAAGCTTGATATTGTCCACGTTCACGTTGCCGCTGTCTGTGGTATCGAATTTCAACGCAATCGTGTTATTTCCGGCGTTCAATGTAACACCCTCAACCTGCGTGCCCCAAGTATCCCAATTAGCCGTATTCGTTAAGGAAATCTGTCTTAGTTTAACACCGTTCACGTATAGGCTCAGGGTCTTCGCGCTTCCCGTGCCGTTCGCGTAACGAACCGTCACATCATAAGCGCCTGCAGCGGTCACATTCACGTTAAAAAGCGCAGATGCGTTTCCTTTGTTACTGTCCGTGTAACCTCCTACGAATCCCGTACCCGTATAACCCGGATGGTCACTTGCAACTTGAGTCCCGCCCGTTAATGAAGCGCCCTCAGCCTCATAAGTGCCGGCCGGCGGCTGCGTATTGGTCACCGCTTCCATGGAAAGCTGATCCACATTCACGTTACCGCTGTCTGTTGAATCAAATTTATAGGAGATCGTGTTGGTACCCGAACCAAGCGCCACTGTTTCCGCCATGGTTACCCAAGTGTCCCAATTCGCCCCATGGGGCAAGGTGGTTTGCTTCACCTTTGTGTTGTTCACATAGATGCTTAGCGTCTTCGAACTTCCCGTACCATTCGCGTAACGAAGTATAGCGGTGTGGTTCCCGGCCGCAGCCCCGTTTACCGTGAATTGCACTCTGGCGTTTCCTTTATTCGCATCTGTAAATCCACCTACAAAGCCCGTACCGTTATATCCCGGGTGATTCGTTGCCGTTACGGCACCTCCCGATAATGCCGCGTTTTCTGCTTGATAAACCGTCGGTGCGGCTTGGGCAAGCTGCGGAATGAAGCCCATCACGATCAGTTGTGCCAGCATGATACACCCTACCAGCCCGCTTCCGAGCTTCCGCATTCTTGTTGCTTTGTTGATTCTGTTCTTCACAATATTCCTCCTTTGCAAAATGAAAACTGGATTGAAGGCTTCATTAGTTATGTAAAATATCATGATGTGTAAGCGCTTCATATGGTAATTATGATCATTTTCACACCTCGCTTCTGCCACGATTGATACCTGAAAGGGAAAGATAATGACTTCGCGTGCAAAAAAAGAAAAAACCACAGTCAATGATGATAACGACTCAAGTAGATCAAGCCGTTATCATCATCGAAGTGGTCTTCAACTTACTAAGGTTTATGTCCCTGGTGTTTCCTGTGTACTTGGCTATCCGGTACCGCAGGCGCCTCATAGTAAACGCCAACATCAGGCTCATCAGCGGTTCGGAACGTAAAGTTATTACCCATCGTGCTGAAATGCTTCCCTACCTTGGTGTTCCGCACAATCAAGTTGTCCACGGTAACGCTGCCCGTCACACTGTTGCTCACATGTGTGCCCCAAGTGCCGGTTCCGTCAATGACCAGATTCTGAATGAGCACCCGGTGCTCGCCGGATTTATTGATAGGATGCGGACCGTTGATGTAGAGACCCTGATACGTACTGTCGGTCACTTGATTGTTCCTAACGATGATGTCCGAATCAATCGGCTTATCTCCCGTGAAGATCCAGATGGCGCCGAAATCCTGACTCCAGTTGTGTTCACGACCTCCTGTGCGAATCAGCGTATTACGTTCAACCACGGTCGTTCCGCTGAAAGGTACCGGATTAAACCGCGTAGAGATGGCAATGCCCGCGCCGAAGCCGACCGTGTCGGACAAGATATTGTCCTGTATCGTGTTATCCTTCCCTCCGAAGATGGCGATATTATCCGCCAGCCAAGGCAGCTGTACGGTGTTAAACCGCACCGTGTTCCCGTCTGTGGTGGCATCCTGATCGGATACGCCCTCCGGTTGAGAGGACCATACCGCAATGCTGTCGTCTCCCGAGTTGCGGATATGGGATTGCTCCACCACCGAGTGCTTCGTACCGGTGGAGAAGTTCACGCCGTCCGCATACGTGTTGCGGATGCGCAAGCCTCCCGCGTACAGACCGTCCGTGCTGACGCCTTCGTCGCTGCGAACCGACCAGACCCCCGCTTTGGCATGCTCGATCCAGATATTCTGGAACACCGAACCGGTACCGAACGTACCGTCAAATGCCGCTTCGCGCAGTTCATCGCGCCGCGCCGTCACGTCTACATCAATGGCCAAATCATACACCCTAATATTACTGCCTACGCCCATGAATCCTGCACCTAACAGCTGTGTATACCACATACCGGCTCCGCGTAACGTTACATTCTGAACGCTTATCGGCCCTTGACGAAGCTCGAAGGTTCCCGATGGAATCCATACACCGGCATATTTCTTACCTGCATGGGATTGAACTTCAGCTATAGCAGCTTTCACCGCATCGCTATCGTCCTTGCCGTCATCTCCCACAGCACCGAATTCCGTAACGGATACATAATCCTTTGGCTTACTGTAAACCCCTTCAACCTGCTCCAGTTCGGCCAAATCCAGAACATAGTACTCTGCGGCATCATCCGCGTTCTTCTGGAAGCGAATCGTTGCTCCCGCCGCGACATCCCCGATAAATTTGTGGGACTCATCATAGAAACGATGAGCGTCTCCGTCCGCCGGATAGTTGCTCCAAGGGTATTTCCCGTATACCCAGCTGTACTTGGAGGATAGCTGAAGCTTTCCGTGCTCCTTGCCGTCTACATACATCGTTAGGGAAGCATCCTGGCCTTGACCGTCCTCACTGTCAGGCAGAATATACCGGAGTGTCAGGAAATTGGCCGACTTCGCCAGCTTCATCTCCACATAGTCGCCGGTCTGATTCAGCTGCACCGCCTGACGTCCTGATGCTTCAGAGGCGAAGGTTTTGAACGTCCGGTTCGGCTTCAGCACTTCACCGTTCGTCGCGCCATGCTCCGCTTCATAGGCGGTGAAAGGCAAGGTCGCGCCGCGATAATCCCGATTCACCGCATGATGTACGGTCAAGGCATCAACCGCGAGGGCTCCTTTGTTGTCCGCTTCATTTTGCAGAAAAATCGTATTCATTCCCGCTCGCAAAGTCAGACGGACATCCATCGTATCCCAAGCGTCCTTCGTACCTTTAAAATGCAGCTCATCCACCCGAAGTCCGTTCACATATAGCGCCAGCTTCTGCGGCTTATCGTTGCTGTAACGAAGGGTAGCCGCGTATTCATCGGTCTTCTGCGCATTCACCGAAAAGATTAGATTCGCACCCACGCTGCTAAACCCGTCCGCATACCCTTGACCGGTAAATCCGCTTCTCTCCTTTCTGACCCGCACACCACCTGTGGCAAAAGCTTTCTCCGCCTCCACCCTCACAGAGCCCGCCAAAGGCTCCAGCGTCCACAGGGTGGATTCACGGATCGCGGCTCCCTCGGCACTCAACTTTCCGGAAGCGTTCAGTGCGCCTGGTTTCCCTCCCAGGTTGCTGATAAACCGCTGACGGCCCGCATAGTCCGCAAACGACCATCTTGCGCCGGCACCCACACCATCTGCAACAGCAGAAATGATTCCGTTGGCATCAACCGACACATAATGGCCGCTCAGCCTGTTTTTCAACCGACGCAGGCCGTTCTGATCCTCAAGCAGCCAATGAGAAGCTCCGTCATATACCGTAGCCCGACGGGTAATAAGCCTTCCGTCTTGTTCCGCCAAATATAATCCGTTCTCGCTGCTCCGAATCTGCACATAATTCGTATGCGCGATGACCGGGGTAAGCGCGGAAGCATCTTCCGCTTCTTCCTCCGGTACATTCGCCTCGGCCGGCGCCGCTTCGAATGTCCATTGAACGGAAGCATTCTCTACGGAACGGAGTTCCAGCTGCGGGAAGCCCAAGCCGTCCTGAACATGGATATAGGCATCCGTGTAGCCGTCCGCCTGACCGCGAACCACATAAGTGCTTTGGGTCACGGTCCGTTCCACGACCCACTGCGCCTTCGTGCCCGCCGCCTGCAAGTCCTTCGACGTTTCCAGATAACTCATCCCGTTCTCGGTGGACATGTAGTTGCCTGTAGCGCGATTCTTCAATAAGTGAACGCCGTCTACCGTCTCCCATTGCCAATGTCCTGTAGCATTATCCGCAGCAATGTTGCCATAAAGGATGACGTTATTCTGATTCTCGTACAGGTATTGACCGTTACCCTTGCTCTTCACGCGAATAAAGCCTTCAGGCAACTCGATTGGCTGCTCCGGCGCAGGCTCTATGGCCGTTACAGGCACAAACTCCCACTTCGGGCTTCCCCATTCCCGGGGAATCACGCCGTATTGAGCATGCTTTAATTTGTTCTCCACATGAATATATTGTCCGTCAGCACTTGAACCCGCACTGCTTCGAATCAGCTTGAAGCCTTGAAAATCCTCAACAATCCAATCTCCGTTTACGGAACCTTCCGAAATCTCCGAAGCCTTCAAAGGATCTCTGGCGCCTGTCACGCCTTCCAGATTCATGTAATGGCCTGTTGCTTTGTTTTTGAATCGTTTTTTGCCGTCCGTATCTTCAACTAACCATTGTGCTTTCTCATCTGTCATCCCTGCATTCCCGTACTTCACAATACCGTTCTCTTCATATAAGTACAGCTGCAGGTAATCGTTCTTGATTCGAATATATGGGGAAGCCGGAGGTTCTTCCGTTCCGCCGCCGCCCGGGAGAGGGGGCTCATCCGAAGCGGGCTCCAGCTTCCACAGCGCGCTGCCCCAGCCTGGTTGTGCCCAGTTATTGCTTGTGGCGAACCCGCTCTGCGTCTGCACATTGATCAGGCGGTCCGGATGATCCTTACTGAAGAAATTCATCCAGCCCGGTTGCCCGGCCGCCTCCACCAGAGTCCACACTTGTGAAGAAGCCCCTGATTCGACCCCCAACACATCCAGAGGCGCCGTGATGTTCTCAGGCGCAATCACATTCCGCATATCCATTACATGTCCCGTAGCGCGGTTCGTTACCTTCGTTGCATCACCTGTGGTTTCCACAATCCAATGGGATGAGGTGTCATTGGAAGCAGGCGCCCCATACTTCACTTTCCCGGCATCTTCATACAAATACGTGCCCTTCCACTGGTTTACGATTCGGACAGGCGCTTGATCGTAAGCGGTTTCAAGTTGCCATACGGCGCTGCCCCATGCGGGTTGGGCCCAGTTGTTGGCTTGCGCAAAGCCGTCTTGCGTCTGCACATTAACCAATGGGTCCGCATAGTCCGTGCTGATGATATTCACATAACCGGATTGACCTGCGACTTCCGTTACGTTCCATTCATCGCTGGTCCAGCTCTCTTCCACCTCGGTAACTTCAAGCGGCTTCGTTATATCCGCCGGCGCGGTCTCATTCTGCATGTGAAGCAAGTGACCTGTGGCACGGTTGCGGATGCGCTTCGCTCCGTTGTGTTCCTCCAACGTCCATTGAGACGCAGGATCGTTTATCGCTGTGTATCCATAACGGACCTTGCCTTCCGACTCGTATAGGTAGTTGCCTTTCCACTGGTTCTTGATTCTCACATAAGAAGCTTCTGCTGAAAGCGAAGTTGGCTCCAGAGCGGGACTGCCCCCCGTCCCCGGGTCCGCAAACGCGGACAGCGGAGACAGAGACAGAACTGCGGTTAAAGTCAGAGCCCAAAATTTCTTGAGGGATTTCATCCGATAAAGTCCTCCTTAGAATGGGTTCGATACCATCACACAGATTTCAAACAACTTAACCTTTCGTCGCCCCGTCCGCCAAGCCGGAAATCAGGTAACGCTGCAGGATCAGGAACACGGTCGCAATTGGAATCGCGATCAGAATCGTGCCCGCCGCGAAGATCGTAAAGTTGTTCGCAAACTTATCATTAATAAAGCTGAACAAACCGAGCGCCAGCGTGAACTTCTCGGGCGACCGCAAAATAATGCGCGGCGTCAGGAAGTCCATGAACGGCGCCATGAACGTGAACAGACCCACAACAGCGAGAATCGGACGCGTTAACGGCAGCAGAATGCGGAAGAAGATCGTCAGATGCCCGGCACCGTCCATCTTGGCCGATTCGTCCAGGTCCCGCGGCAGGGTGTCCAGGTAGCCCTTGACCAGAAACACATTCATAGGCAATCCCCCGATCAAGTAAATCAGGATCAGCCCCGTGAACGTATCCAGCAGGTTGGCCAGATTCAGCAGCAAATAAATCGCCACCATGCCCATCAGCACGGGGAACATTTGCAGAAGCAAGAAGGTGTAAATCCCGTATTTGCGCCCTATAAATTTGAATCGGGAGAATACATAAGCCACAAGCGATACCATCGCAACGGATGCCGCCGCATTGGCGAAGGCAATGATCAGTGTGTTTTTGTACCACAGCACATAATCGCTTCGGGGGTCCGTAAATAACCATTTATAATGCTCGAGCGACCAGTTATCGGGAATCATTTTGGCGCTGAACAGGGAGGTTCCGGGGTTTAGAGAGATGCTGAGCGCCCAGAGCAACGGATACATAATCAGCGTAAACATAAACAGGACAATCGCATAAATGCCCGTGAGTTCAAGTTTGGATTTCAAGGATGATTTCATGTTCATCTTAATACATGCCCTCCTCTTTGAAAGACCGGGTTCTGCGGAATTGATAGAAAGCGAAAATCGCTACAAGCAGCCCCATAATAATGGAAATGACCGCGGCCATCTTGTAATTGTTCTCGTTGAACGTCAGGCTGTACACCCATGAAATGAGAATATCCGTCGCCCCGGAATTCTGACCCGGCACCGGAGGACCGCCCTTGTTAAACAGGTAAATAATATTGAAGTTATTGAAGTTATACGAGTACTGCATGATCAGCAGCGGCGCCGTGGCATACATCAGGTGCGGGAACGTAATACTGCGGAACTTGTCCCAGCGCGAACCCCCGTCCACATCGGCCGCTTCGTACCAGTCTTTGGAGATACTCTGGAGCACACCCGTAAACAAAGTAAATACATAAGGAAAGCCCAGCCACACCTGGATAAAGATAATGGCCACACGCGCCCAGAACGGATCCGTCAACCAAGGAATGAAGCCGCCCAAATGGCTGAAAATATCGCGGTTTATCGCCCCGAACGTATCGTTGAACATAGCCGCAAACACGAGCACGGTCATAAAGGAAGGCACGGCCCATGGCAAAATAAACACCGTCCGAATCACTCGCTTAAAGCGCACGCGCCGGTCGTTCACCATGACGGCCAAGAACAAGGCAAGCGCAATCTGCAACGTAGTCGCCACAAGCGTCCAGATTACCGTCCAGGACAGCACGGAGAATAAACTCTTCGTCCATACCGCTTCGGTGAACAGCGCTTTGAAATTCAGCAAGCCTACCCAATCCAGCAGGTGCGCCGGCGGGGAGTTATACAGATTGTAATTCGTGAAAGCCAGGCAAATCATAAAGACTAACGGAAATATAACGATCATCGTCAGCATGACAAAAGTCGGGACCACGACAAAATACGGAAAGCCCCGGTCATAGCTGTTGTGGAACGATTCCCGGATCGAAGGGATGCGGAAGCCGTCCTGATGCAATTGCGCATCCTTGCGGGCATCCGCAATATTCACCGCATAGAACAGGGCAGCAATGGCGGTCACAAGAACGGACAGAATGCCTTCCACCAGGAGCGCTTGCGAATCATCCACGTCCGGCGTGTCGCCTAAGGTAATGAGACCGATGAAGCCGTTGATGAGCGGAACCAACAGGGTGGCGGCGAAGACGGCCGCTACACTCAGGAAGAGAATTCCCTTTATCCACCTGCGGTTATACAGCTGACCCAAGCCGGGTATGATGGACAGCAAACCGGCTGTAAGTGCTCGATTTCCTGTACGTTGCTGTGCGGGTTTCCCTACAGAAGGGTTGATATGCATAATAATTCTCCTTCCGGCGATGGTATCGTGATTTTAGGCAGAAAAGAAGAAGGGACTTTGTACAAGCCCCTCCTGTCTTCTTGGAGAATTTACTTCGTTGCCGCACCGGCCATTTTCATTTTGTCCTGAACCAGTTTAACCGCATCATCCAGAGATGTCTGAACGTCTTTACCCTCAGCTACGAATTTCAGCGCGTTCGCCATAGGCTCCCACACATGATCCAGCTCTGGTACTGTCGGGAACGGTTGACCGTATTGAATCTGACCCGAGAAACCAGCCACCATCGGATCGCTTGTCAATTCGCTGTTCGACAGGACTGTCTTTACCGGAGGCACTTCGCCGGTTTTCTGGAACCATTCGAGCGAGCTCTCTTCGTTCGTAATGAAAGCCGCAAGGTCAGCCGCCCATTCCGGATGCTTCGAGAACTTGGAAAGCATGTAACCTTTTACACCGATGAAGGAAGTCGGGTGTTTGTCGCCCTCAAGCGTCGGTAGCGGAGCTACAACGAGGTCGTCGCCAAGCGCTTTTTTGTAATCCGTGATCGCCCATGGACCGTTAATCACCGCGCCTACATTGCCTTGCGTGAATAATCCGCCGACGATGTCGCCGTTTACGCCTTTAGGCAGGTAGCCCTTGGTGTACCAGCTTTGGATCAGGTTCGCGCCTTTAACTACGCCTTCTTTGTTCAATCCGATATCATTAATGTCGTAAGTTCCGTTGTTGTCTTTAAAAATGTATCCGCCGCTGCCGCCCAGCAGAGACCATGCAAAGTAGAAGTTAGCCGCTTCGAACAGGAAGCCGTACTTCTGTTTCTTCGCATCCGTTAACGTTTCGCCGAGCTTCTCCAGGTCCGCAATCGTCTTCGGCGCCTCGGGTACCAGCTTCTTGTTGTAGAACAACGCGTACGTTTCGGTAACCGCCGGCAAACCGTACAGTGTGCCCGCTTGGCTTAACGCGGCAAGCGATTCAGGCGTGTACAAATCCAACGTCGCTTGCTCCGCTTTCAACGGCTGCACAAGTCCCTTCACAACCAAGCTTCCGATGCCCGGCTGGTAGAACAAATCCGGTCCTTTGCCCGCAGGGCCGTCGAGCGCAAGCACCTTCGGCTGTTCGTTCATTGGAACGGGTTTCACGTTCACTTTAATACCGGTTTTGTCTGTGTATTTCTCCGTGATGGCTGTGAAAAACTCCATTTTGTCCGCGTTATCATCCTGCCATACCGTTAGCTCAGCCGGTTTCTCCGGCATGCCGCTCGGGTCGGCCGCCGCGTTCTCGCCTGCCGTGTTGTTCGCTCCCGCATTGGCGTTCGCCGCCGTGTTCTCGGCTTTCGCGCCGTTATTGCCGCTTGCGTTGTTGTTTCCATTCCCGCAGCCTGCCAATCCGCTGACGGACATCATCAGGCACAGTGTAAGCAGCAGTCCTTTGCTCTTTCTCATGTTCTTGTTTCCTCCCCTAAGTGCGTTCAACTCGCGTCCCCCTGTGGAAAGCGGTTCATGCTCTCATTGTAGAATGTCGGGCAGGACGTCACTACTAACTTAGTGACCTGAAAGGTAACGATTGTTACATGACTTCATCTTCCCTTATAATGTAACCATTGGTTAATACACGGAAAGAAGGATGCCCGATGTCACGAAAGCTGTACGGAACCTTGATTTTGCTCAGTCTGATTTGGGGAGGATCGTTTTATTTTATCAAAATACTGCTGGAAGACTTCGGCCCCTGGACCATTGCCTTCTTCCGCTCGGGAACAGGACTCGTCACCATTATCGGCATCATGCTTGTGCTTCGGAAACCGTTCGGATTCAAGCGCATGGCCTGGGGTCCGATGGCGATTGTGGCGATGCTGAACACGGCCGTTCCCTGGGCTTTAATCGCTCACAGCGAGACCCTGCTCACCAGCGGGATGGCTTCTGTGCTGAACGCGACCACGCCGATGTGGACATTGTTGGTAGGGCTTCTGTTCTTCGGGGGTGTGTTCAACCGCATGCAAGGACTGGGTTTGGTGATGGCCACCTTAGGGCTTATTGTGCTCCTGGATGTGAATCCGGTGTCCATCATTTCGGTTGACCCGATCGGATTACTGGCAATGATGGCTGCGACTTTCTGCTACGGATTATCTTCGCAACTGTCCAAGCGTTATTTAGGCGGCATGTCCATGTATCAGATCGCTTTTGGCACCTTGCTGTGCGGTATGATCGGCAGCGGGTTCGCGGCGTTTACGTTCGAGCAGGTAAATTTTGCTCCTTTGGCATCGTTGCATCATGTGGGTGTATTAGTGGGGTTGGGAGCTTTCGGCTCGGGCTTGGCCTATATTCTGTTCTATTCATTGCTCCAAAAGGGATCCCCCGAATTCGCAGCCAGCGTCACTTATCTCGTGCCTGCAACAGCCATTCTGTGGGGGGCGACATTGCTTGGCGAGGAGCTTCGTTGGAGCTTACTTGCGGGTTTGGCTTTGATTCTGGGAGGCGTGTACATGGCCAACCGGAAACCGCGAAGCGTTGCGGCGGCTGTAGGGAACGAGGCTTGATGGGGATTCGCTTTAAACGGGCATATATAGTAAGATGAAGCTACATCATAAAGACGCAAGAGGTGCCCGATGCCCATTAGTTTCACACAGTCCATAGTCACACGATTAAAGAAGGAAATTACCGATATGGAGCAACAGAGCGCAAGCCAAGACATCAAGAAAACCAAAGCGCTCTCGAAGATCAAACAGTTGCAGAAAGACGCGAAGCTCTCCAAAAATCCGAACGATCTGAGTTCCAAAATGAGCCGGATCACGAAGCTGGAAGCTGAGGTTAAAGAAATCACGATTTCGCTGAACGAGATGTCCAAGCAACTTGTCGCCAAGAAAGCCGCGTTAAAGGAGCATTTGGCTAAGGGGTAAGTTAAAAGCCGTTTCCGATTTTTGGAGACGGCTTTTCTATTGAGCTCATCTGGAAATCATTTGTTTCAGGGGCAAGTGTTGTGATAAAATAATCCAGAACTATTTTCTACCACTTTAATCATAAGGATGGGATAAGAATGAGTGAAGGTACTAAGTATGGAACTTGGAAACAACTAAAAAAGCAAGCCGTTAATGCTAGATCCAGAGTAATTTACAGCGGGTTAATGATGTCATTTGCTCTTCTTCCGACCATTTACGGAAGTGATTGGCCTGAACGGTTTATGTGCTAGGAACTAACGTATATTCATGAAAACTAACCCGAGATAAAACACTTTAATTAAAGTGTTTTATCTCGGGTTATCTTATTTCCGCCGCACCAACCGTTCCCCCGGCTCTAGCACCGGGACTTCCACTTGCACCGTCTCCGGATACTTAATCCCGCTTCCCGTGTTCAGCACCACAACCGTCTCGCCTTCGTGGATCCATCCGGCTTCACGCAGTCGCCGGGCCGCCGCGAATGCCGCCGCTCCTTCCGGACAAACGAACGCGCCCTCCAAACGGGCCACCGTTAACTGCTCCTCCAGGAGCTCTGCATCTTCGATGGCGATGGCGCAACCTTGCGTGTTGTACACGGCGTCCAACACGAGGAAATCGCCCAACGCCTTCGGCACGTTGATCCCAAAAGCCGCCGTAACCGAATCCGGCCAAAACTCAGATTCCCGCTTCCCTTCCTGCCACGCCTTCACGATCGGCGCGCAGCCTGCGGCTTGCACCGCGACCAGCCTCGGCAACGGCTCTTGCACCCAACCCAGCGTGACCAGTTCCTGCAACGCTTTATAAATCCCGATGAGACCGACGCCGCCCCCCGTTGGATAAAGAATCACGTCCGGGAGCTTCCAGTCCATCTGCTCCGCGATTTCCAGCCCCATTGTCTTCTTACCCTCGATCCGGTAAGGTTCTTTCAACGTCGATGCATCGTATAAGCCAGACTCTGCTACCGCTTGAGCCACAATCTTGCCGGCATCGCTTATTAACCCGTTGACCAGGTTCAGATTCCCTCCGGACACGGCACATTCAGCTCTCGTAATCGCGGGCGCCGCCACCGGCATGACAATCGATGAGCGCAGCCCCGCCCTCGCGGCATACAGCGACCATGCCGCTCCCGCATTACCGTTCGTCGGCATGGCCAGCTCGCTCACGCCGAGCTCCTTCGCCTTCGAGACGCCGACCGCCGCGCCGCGCGCCTTGAAGCTCCCGGTCGGGATGACGCCTTCGTCCTTCATCCATAACCGGGAAAGGCCCATTTCCTTACCCAAGCGGCTCATGGGCAATAGCGGGGTCATGCCTTCACCCAGTGTCACTATGTTTTCGGGTGAAGTGACCGGCAGCAATTCTTGATAGCGCCAAAGTGTCGGTGGCCGGCGAATCAAATCCCCAGGCTTTAACTTCAACTTCAACCGCTCCAAATCATATTCAACCAACAAAGGAGAACCACAGGTACATAATTGCTGAATTTTATTGGCGGGGTAAGAGAGGTTACATTTTGGACAGATTAAATGGGATAAATAACTGAATGCCACCGCGCGCTCAACTCCTTTATTTCTCTGCTTTAAGTTCTTTCAGCGCCTGCTCAATATAAGTATTGTCGACGACCTCGGATACATTGAGCTTCTCTTTCAGACCGCCAATGGACAACAGCAGATCCGCCGTTCCTTGCTGCGCGTCAATGATTTCCTGGGTAATGGCGACATTAGACGGTTCCGAATTCTCAAGTACGCGGCGCATCGTTTCGTTGTCTTGCTTTTTCAATTGGGCATAGAAAGTAATCGCTTCATCCTTATTCTCCAGTTGCCAGCGTGTCGCTTTCTCCGTGACCTTCAAGTACAGCACGACCAACTCCGGATGTTCCTCGGCAAATTCGGTCCGAACCAACTGGAATCCCGGCGTATACGAGCCTACCGTTTCTCCGTTTGCAAGCACACGAGCCCCGTTCTTCAACACTTGAATGGACTGGAACGGTTCCCAGATCGCCCAAGCATCCACTTTCCCCGTTTCAAAAGCGGGCTGGCCCTCATCCGGCTGCAGCTGAATAATTTTCACATCCTCGGGCTTCAGACCCGCCGCTTCCAGCACTTTGTAGAGCAACCCATATGCGCTGCTTCCTTTGGCCACGGCAATTTGCTTGCCTTTCAAGTCTTGGATTTTCTGAATAGGACTGCCCTTCGGAACGAGGATCGCATCCCCTTTTTCCCCTTGACTTGCAGTCGCAATCTCTTTGAACCCAATCTTTGCCGCCTGCCCCGCCAGCACCGGAATGTTACCCACACGGCCGAAATCCAGCCTGCCCGAAGCAAACGATTCGAAATACGCAGGTCCGCTCTGGAACTCCACCCATTTCACCTTAGCCCCGACTTTGGAGAACTCTTCCTCAAACCAACCTTTCTCTCTTGCCGCGAGGATCGGCCAGATACTCTGCTGAATGCCGATATTCACAACGACTTCTTCTTTGGGTTCGGCGGGTGCTGCATTCGATGGGGTTACTTCTGTATTGGTTTCTGTCTTAGCATCTGTCTTGGCTTCTGGATTATTATTTTGTACGTTGGCGTTATCGTTTTGAGCGCACGCACTTAGAACCCCAAACACCAACAGTACTAATAACAATAGTAACGCCTTCCCCTTAACCATACTCATCTCTCCACACCATCCCTTTATTTATATTGATTTCTCCTCCAAAATAAAACAGCTCCCCAACACCCTGTAAAACAGAGCGCGAGGAGCCATCAGTCATCTGGTAGGCAACGATATTGAATAAAACCAATATATTCCTATAATTCCGATGTGTCAACAATGAATTAACTATGTTACGGTTATGGCTAATAGCGCTTAATCATCAAACTAGATTTATCTCAACGTCTTCATGCTTTCATTCAATAAGGTAGTCTGTACATTCACCTGTTCTTGTGTGGCGGAGTCATTCTGCATAAGGGCATTGGCATTCCCAATTTGCAACGCAAGCGCTGATTTGCTTGCACCATTATAATAGCGCGGATTGCTGTACACCGCATTCGCGTTGGCAATGGCACTGCTGAGCGCATTTTTGAGCACTGGCACATTCGTCTGCGGCGTCCCGTCATAGACGCTGAATTCTAAAGCTGCGGTCCACGCTGTCCCTGGGGCTTTACCAAAAGTCAGCTTATAATAACGGCCACTGGAACTCACCTGATGCATCTGCTTCATCGCATAGCTTGTCGTGTTCAGTTGATCGACAACAAGCCTCCACTGTGCAGTTGCCAATTTCGGGTCGTCATCGGTCGCTTCAATTTTGTACTTCCAGATCATTTCGGGCGTCGATGTCGTCATCACAACCTGTAGGGCAGACACTTCACGTACTGCGCCCAAATCCACATAGACGAAACGGCCAACGCCGCCTCCACCCCCATTCCACATCGTGGACAAGTCTCCGTCTACAATGACTGACGCCGACTTCCCGTTGCTGTCCACGGTCGGTTGCTTTAACGCCAGGTTCTTCTGCACTTGCTTGGCATACACCTTGAACTCACTGATGGAAGCATATTTCGTGCTCGGTACGGCATCAAACCGCAGACGCACATAACGCGCCGTATGGCTGCCGATCGGGATGATTTCCTGAATACGAGCTGTTCCTGGTTCAGCAGAGATATCCGTATAAGTGACATCGTCGCTCGAAACTGAAATGGTATACGGCAGCATGGCTGCGTCATTTTCAAAGGCAATCTGGAAGCCTGCCAAATCGGTATTCGCGCCCAGGTCCACCTTCCACCACGGATTGCCGCCCGCTGACTGCGCTTTCCATGAGGTAAGAGTGTCATCGTCCAGCGCAAGACTGGCGTCGTTCGTGTTTCCAGAAGCAGCGGCCGCCTTGTACAGCGCGACATTATACGACTCGTTCGTCGAATTTCCATACAGCGTCAACTCGTTAATCCCTAAGCTACGTGCTGCCGATTGTGCCGGGGCATATACCCGCACATATCGTCCGACAGCGGATGTCTGGAAGCTTTCTACCGATCTCGCCGCGTCCTTCGTTTTATCCACGATGGTCGTCCATGTCTTCTCATCACCGGATACTTCCACTTTGTAGGGAGCCGGCGTGCTCAGTTGAATTTTGCCGCCGGTGAGCGAGAAGTTCTCGCCAAGATCTACTTCAAGCCTTTCATCCCGGAGCGAGTTACTGGAACTCCAGGATGTCGAGACGCTGCCATCCACCGCCTTCAAGCCCGATAGCGTTGCTGTGGAGGCGAGTACTGTTTTACCTGCCGCGATATTGCTGGCTTGGGTAAGTTTGACTGCCTTCACAGCCTCATTCAGCCAAGTGACTTGCACATTCACCTGTTCTTGTGTGGCCGAGCCGTTCTGTATCAACGCAGCGGCAAGTCCGATTTGCGTTTCAAGCGCTGTTTTACTTGATGGACTGTAATACATATTGTTATAAACCACATTCGCGTTGTCGATGGCCTTGCTCAGCGCATATTTTTGTACCGTTGCATTCGTCTGCGGCGCACCGTCGAATATGCTGAATTCCAAAGCTGCGGTATAGGCAGTCCCCGGCGCTTGTCCAAAGGTCAGCTTATAATAACGGCCACTGGAACTCACCTGATGCATCTGCTTCATCGCATAGCTTGTCGTGTTCAGTTGATCGACAACAAGCCTCCACTGTGCAGTTGCCAATTTCGGGTCGTCATCGGTCGCTTCAATTTTGTACTTCCAGATCATTTCGGGCGTCGATGTCGTCATCACAACCTGTACGGCAGACACTTCACGTACTGCACCCAAATCCACATAGACGAAACGGCCGGCACCGCCTCCTCCCCCATTCCACATCGTGGACAAGTCTCCGTCTACAATGACTGACGCCGACTTCCCGTTGCTGTCCACGGTCGGTTGCTTTAACGCCAGGTTCTTCTGCAGTTGCTTGGCATACACCTTGAACTCACTGATGGAAGCATATTTCGTGCTCGGTACGGCATCAAACCGCAGACGCACATAACGCGCCGTATGGCTGCCGATCGGGATGATTTCCTGAATACGAGCTGTTCCTGGTTCAGCAGAGATATCCGTATAAGTGACATCGTCGCTCGAAACTGAAATGGTATACGGCAGCATGGCTGCGTCATTTTCAAAGGCAATCTGGAAGCCTGCCAAATCGGTATTCGCGCCCAGGTCCACCTTCCACCACGGATTGCCGCCCGCTGACTGCGCTTTCCATGAGGTAAGAGTGTCATCGTCCAGCGCAAGACTGGCGTCGTTCGTGTTTCCAGAAGCAGCGGCCGCCTTGTACAGCGCGACATTATACGACTCGTTCGTCGAATCGCCATACAGTGTCAACTCGTTGATTCCTAAGCTACGTGCTGCCGATTGTGCCGGGGCATACACCCGCACATATCGTCCGACAGCGGATGTCTGGAAGCTTTCTACCGATCTCGCCGCGTCCTTCGTTTTATCCACGATGGTCGTCCATGTCTTCTCATCACCGGATACTTCCATTTTGTAGGGAGCCGGCGTGCTCAGTTGAATTTTGCCGCCGGTGAGCGAGAAGTTCTCGCCAAGATCTACTTCAAGCCATTCATCCCGGAGCGAGTTACTGGAACTCCAGGATGTCGAGACGCTGCCATCCACCGCTTTCAAGCCCGATAGCGTTGCTGTGGAGGCGAGTACTGTTTTACCTGCCGCGATATTCTCTTGCTCAATGCCATACAGTAGTTTCAAAATAGGCTGATACTTGTTATAAATTGCCGTAGCAACCTGTACCTCGTTCCCTGTGCCTACACTTGGGTAAACCTTCTTGTTTTTCGCCCATACTTGTGCAAAATCATAAACTTGATTATTAATCGCTGCAGTGTCAACTTTAGCGCCGCCGTTAAGCTCTGCTGTTATAGCGTTAATTAAAATCTCCCAGCGCGGCCTGTTATAATCGCTAAGCAGACCAGACCATTGTTTGTTCGCATAGTTATCCAAACTGCTTTGTTGACCCTTGTTCGGCTGCCAGATCGTATTGGCGATCCGAACATTCTTGTCGTTGACCCATTTCTCGCTCTCAGTGGCTCCGAAGCTCTTGGCCTTCTCCAGCCAACGGCCCAGTGTCAGTTCCGTCCGTGTTCCGACGACTTGATCCATATCTATAAATACATCAAGGAACATATGCGAATATAGTTGGAAATCGGCGATATGTTTCTCGTTGTAAGCTTTGATCATACTAGCATAAATATCATTGGAAATGTCCGCCAAAACCTGTCTGGTCACGTCTACCAAATCGTACCGATACCCGTTAGAGCCCCCTACTTCAGCAGCCGCTTTAATCATGTCAGGCCAGGCTTTTAAAAAGTCGCTCAGCTTATATACAGGTTTGTTGGCCCCGTAGACTCTGGCCAAGTTTCCTGATCCCGTTGCTGTGCTGCTCACAGTAAGAGTAAGGGATGGCTTGGCGTTGATAACGGACTGATGCGGGCCTTGATATGGATATTTTGAGTAAGAAGTCTTCTTCATAATGTCCCAAGCTTGCTCCGCATTACTGCTCTTCTGGCCATAACGGCGTTCGATATAGTCATGCATCCACAACTCTGCGTTAACCGGGGTATCATGCCAGCCCATTTCCGCCATCAATTGGTACATAATCGGATTGGTTTCCGAACCTTCCGGCGCGATGCTTATACCGATTAATCCGTTATTACGATTCATATTGAGGTCTTGTACAGGTGTGGTAGCAATTCGCTCCAAATTGCCGCCCATACCTTGATTGCCGCCAAAATTTTGTAGCATTCCCCAGGCATAATTCAGTCCGCCGAAGGGCCCTTTCTGCCTGTACTCCGCTTCCAGGTCAAGAATGAGTATATTTTTACGGTAAGGCGAATTGATCAACTCCGTCCTGAGTGCAGCATTCATGCTCCAAGATGTCATGCACCAGATGGAATCCGGGTTATACGCAACCATTTCTCCATACATATTATTGACGCTGGATAGATCAATGCCTGTTGGAAGCCCTGTCTCAAGCGCAAAGTCTGAGCTGTAAAATTTGGGTTTGAAACCCAGCACCTGCTCTTGTGTTGCAAAGAACTCCTGAGAGAACGCTTTGTAAAACGGATCCGTAGGGACAATGTACAGATTAGGCAGGCCTGGAACCGTCATCCTTGCATCCACATACTTCACCGGACTTCCGTTATAGGTAGGATTGGCATCCTTGACTTCACGCGGTACGACCCCGAAAAACATACGGACTGAAGGCTGTATACCGAGCGAGAGCGCTTGACTGGACACCGTCTTGGACAGGCTCAGGAAACGATCAATCATCCCGTCTGTCATCGGCTCGCCATGGCTGGCGTTATTGTTCATATTGCACCAGGCCGGAGAACCGGCAAACCGTGATGCAGCCGTTTTGTCTATATTGAATTTCGGCAGCACCTCACGCCAGACAGCCTCCCAGCCAAGATAGTGAAGATACACGTTGATGCCGTTCATCGCATACCAGTCAATTCGGTTTTGCCAGTCAGCCTCATCGTAAAACGCCGTCGTATACGATTCTACATCGTTTCCGTACCAACGCCATTTGTAAGGCGAGACTACAACTTCTTTCGTAATATTGACAGGCAATTGTTCCGGCATGCTGACAGTGTTGTCCCCTGTCTTCGGAAACGCATAATCCACTTTCACATACTTTTTCAAATATTTATTGAAAGCGCTTGCAACGGAATAGCCCTGATTGCCCCTCAAAATAATTTTGCCTGTTATCGAGTCATAATCCAGTTCGTACACGTCTTGATTTGCAGCTGTTGTAATTTTCTCCAATTTAAAACGGTTAATGTCCAGATTCGGAGCTACGCGCAGCATTAATTCTTTGACTGCCTGCTCTGCCTCAGCTTCCAGCTTCCCTCGCGTATAGCCATCACCCGTGTCCGCCGAACCTGTCAAGGGCAAGGCCAACTGAAACAACAAAACGAAGGTGAGCATGCTGACAATCATCTTGACACTCTTATTCATCATTATTAAACCCCTTTCGTGTTATGATTGCTTGCACATTCATTGTACAAAGAATCAGGGGCGAGTTATATTGCTTAGTTTTGCAAAAAATGTTTGTATATTTTGTGAATTTGTAAATTAGACAGAGGTTCTATGAAACTTCTTTAAGCCACGCAATCGTTGCATCCAAAGAACGCTGTCCGTCCAGATACGCAACGGCTGCCTGTGTAAGTCGTTGTTCAAACTTTGGATCGATAAAATCGAGCTTGATGGGACGAATTGTTCCTTGCTGAAAGGCAAGCTGCATGGTGCGCATGTTCTCTTCCAGCGGCAGCCCATCCATATTCACATAACCGGCTGCAGGCGTTTGCAGCATGCTGACCATCTTCTGCAGCGTGTCTTCCCGATACAAAAATGCGATAAACCGTCTGGCCTCCTCTTCATGCCTGGTATTCGCCGATACAGCAAACCCGACTGAACTGATGACGCGCACATCCTTCATTGTCTTCGTTTCGTTCAGAATTCCGTCTACACGCTTTAATTGGAACGTTTCCGGCAGATATGACGCCATTTCATTGCGAAGCCACATTCCGCTTGGAATATAAGCAATGTTGTGCGCCAACCATTCCTTTTGCGTATGTATATGGTTCATCTTGACCGGATATTTCAGTAATAACCCTACTTGGGCGAGCTTCTCCAGTCTTTTCATATATCGCACAAAAACTTCGCTGTCATACAAGGCAGGATCAGCCGACAGCAGCTGTTGAGCAACCTGCTCTCCTCCCTCTGCAATTAAACCCGGAATGAGCAAGCCCCGAATTAGATACAATGGAAACTGTCCCGGGTATCCAATAAGGGCGATGCCATTCTTCTTCATTTCTCTCCCTGTTTCCAGAAGCGATGTAAAATCATCCAGCCCTCTCTTCATATAGCGGTCCAGCAAATGTTGGTCATACCACATGCCCCATGAAGTTAGCATATATGGCAAAATGTACAGTTTGTCTCCGTACCGTCCGATTGTCTCAGGCATGATGACCTCTCCCAGCGTTTGAGTGGGGGAAACCTCCAAGTTGTCCAGCCATGCGCTCACTTCCTTGAATTTACCCTCCATCTGGAATAGAGCTTTGGGGAAATTCGCACCGTCCGTAAACACAAGATCTGGGGCATTCCCTGACAGCCATTTCAGTTTCATCTGTTCGTTTACGTTATATCCAATATTGGCAGTCACTTTGATGTCCGGATTTTCTTTTTGAAATTGTTCGATAGCATCGCGCCAGAACGCACGGCCGTAACCGCCTTCAAATATTTGAAGCTCGATGGTTTTTTCAAGCGGTAATGCATCCGTGGTGTCCGTTTCTTTTGGAGCAGACAGCTCCAAATAGAGGTGAGAAATACCATATCCTGCACCGATTGTACAGATAATGAGAAGGATAAGCGCCAGGCTGACCGTCGTATACTGTCGTTTCATAATCTTTCCCCTCAGGTTCGCATCTGTTTGTAAACAGATGGTGTTATACCCGTATGTTTTTTGAAAAACTGGCTGAAGTAACGCTGATCCGGATACCCTACTTTTTCTCCGATTTCGCCTATGGAATACTTCGTGTTGCGCATCAGCTTGGCCGCTTCACGAATGCGGATCCCGGCGATATAATCAGAATAATTCATCCCCGTTTCCTCTTTAAAGAGATTGCTTAAGTAAGAAATATTTACATAGAAGGTCTTTGCCAAACACGTTAAGGATAGATCCTCCTCCAGCCGTTCTTCCACATAACTTTTAATTTGTCTGATTAAAGCATTCTCATTATGTTCATGCAAGGTTAATAGTATCGTTTGCATCGTATGATCAAGAAGACACTGCATGTCCGCTGCCGAGATGCCGCCGGGAATGTCCGGATAAATATGATTGATGACATGCCCTCGTTCTTTGAAATAACATTCCTGGCCGAATCGTATCGATTGCCATATTTGGCGAACCTGGCTGTCGGGGGTGTTATATCGCTTAAAAAAAACGAACAGGTCCCGAATCAAGTCCTCAACAGCAGGAAGGTCATTGTTCTCAAGCGCGCATTTCAATTTGCTCTCCAGTTCATACGGAAAGGGAATGTTGTTTTCTTGTTTGATTTCTTTTACACGGATGAGCGTTTCGATGAGAAGCTCCGCATCAATCGGCTTTAATAAGTAATCCAGCACTTGGTTGCGCAAGCTTTTCTGAATATATTCAAAATCATCGTAACCCGTCAGGACAATGACATTCGTAGCCGTGAAGGTCTTGTTGATTTCCTTCGACAGCTCGATCCCGTCCATACCGGGCATCATCAAATCTGTAATGACCAAATCTACAGAGTGCTCATGCAAAAACTCTAGCGCGGCTTCCCCGTCCTCCGCTTGGGCAATGACCTGCCAACCGAGCTTCTCCCAATCAATTAACTTTTGTAAGCCCAGCCTGATCAAGGGCTCGTCATCAATCAGCATTACTGTTAGCATCATCCATCCCCCTTTGGCAGTTCTACGGCGATTTGCAAAATTTTACTCATCCATACATGCTTGCTGACCTTGCCGGTAACTTGAGTTCCACACAAGTCCCCTCATGGTGAGTGCTGTTAATTTGCATACCGTAGGCTGTCCCGAATATGAGTTGAATCCGGCTTTGTACATTTTGCAATCCGATATGCTCTCCATGAAGCTTGGCATCCTTGTCCTCAAGAGCTCTCCTTACATGATGGAGTCGCTCTTCATTCATACCGGCACCGTTATCCTTGACGTAAATATGCAAATTTCCATGAAGCAGTTCCGCAGTCAGTTGTAGCAATACCTTTCCTTTTTTCTTCTCTATGCCATGCTGTAACGCATTCTCAACAATCGGCTGTAACGTTAGCTTCAGCACTTGGCATGACATGGAGGCTGGTGAAGCATGGATCTCCACTTCAAATTTGTCTTGGTAGCGCATTTTTTGCAAATAGAGATAGTGGGTCACATGAGTGATTTCTTTCTCAAGGGTGACAAAATCATCAGTGCCACTAATACTGTAGCGCAGCATTTTGGCAAGGGAGGTTACACTGCCAGCAATCTCGGTTTCGTCGTTGATCACAGCCTGCATACGAATGGTTTCCAATGTGTTATAGAGAAAATGGGGATTTATTTTACTTTTCAATGCTTCCATCTCAGCAATTTTGCGTTGCATGTCAATATTTCTGTTGGTCTCAATCAATCCGCCGATTCTGCAGACGAGCTCATTAAAGTTGCCTGCCAATTCTCCCAGTTCGTTTTTGCCCTGTGCCGGTACTGTCACAGTCAGGTCTCCCTCCTGAGCCCGTTTCATCGCAGCACGCATCTTCCGGATCGGAAGCACAATACTCTTGGCAATCATGGCCGAGCATAGGACAGCAAGCAATAGAATCGCTACGGCCAATATGACGAACAACACGATTGTCATAGTTCCCATTTGCGTTACTTCGATGTAAGGCAGCATGCATACGACGCGGAACCCGGTTTTGGATGAAACATTCTGTACGTACAAATACTTTGTTCCCATAAATTCGACGACATGGCTTCCATTGGTTTGTTTCTGAAGTCGGGAAATCAACTGTGTTTCCCAACCTTTTTCGAGATTGTTTTCGGCAGCGTACAGCATTTGGTCACTGCCTGTAAGAACGAACCAGAAACCGTTGCTGCCTACCTGTGTATCATTGGCAATCCGGTCCAGTACGTTTAAATTGCAGTAGAGCAGCAAATAGCCAATATAATAGCCGGAATTAAAATCCAATAGCTTGCGTGCCACAGAAAATACGGGAGTCGGCGGTGCGAATTGAAAGTCAGCGATATGTTTAGGCAGCACCACGGTTTCACCGTGGGAGCGTAAGAGCGGTTCTAACATTTCTTCTTCTAAATAGAGATTGTTCATTCTTACCGGCCCATAAATGCTTTTCGTATATGTTTTATCGTCGTTGGAAATGATCGAAATAAAATCGATATTATCGGTCACTGTCAGCACATCATCCAGAAACGTGTCGATAGCTTGTACAGCCTGTGAAACCGTTTTTCCCCGCGACGAAGAATTTTCCATGATTTGAATGAGATGGTTCTGAAGCTCCTGATTGTTGTAGCTCATATACGAAATCGTTTCCATTTCCCGCAAATACTCATTAAGTGAAATATTAATATGTTTAGCAAGCTGCGTCGTTCCCGCCGTCACTTCCGTCTTGATCTGAGCCATCTGTATAAAGAATAAAACGCTGCCAAAGAGCAGCAGCGGAAATAGGATACAGGCGGAATACATAATCATCAGCTTCGGCTGCATCTGGATATCGTGAAACAAAGATTGCCAGTAGCGCTTCACAGGTGTCCTCCCGTCTCCTGTATAATGGAATAGCCGTCGGCCGTAAATCGGGTATTTAATCCGGCAGGTCAATTATATGATAGAAATGTTACCAAACAACCTCTAGAAAAGATAGTATGATTTACTTGTTTATGTGAATCACCCTTTGACGCCGCTTCCCATCGACATCCCATCCTGCAGCTGTTTCTGAAAAAAGCCATATAGCACTAATACAGGCAGCATAGCGATGGTTAATCCGGCGAATAAGGCGCCGTAATCGGTACGATATTGCATGGCTGTAGATAAGAATGAGATCCCGATGGGAATCGTAAATTTCTCCTCTTCCGAAATGAACGTGATGGCAATCGGGTACTCGTTCCAAAAGTTAATTACATTTACAATAGCGGCTATTACTATACCCGGCTTAACCAAAGGTAAGGCGACCCTAATAAACATTTGATAATACGAAGCTCCGTCCAGTACGCTTGCTTCCATTAAGGAATGCGGAATCGCTTTGAAAAATCCGCTCAATAAAAACAGCGTAAAGGGGACTTGCAACACAGCATAAATGATAATAATCCCGGTCAGACTGTTCGTCATGTGCAAAGCTTGGGCTTGAAAGAACAACGGCACCAGCAGCAGAATAGAAGGAATCATCATTCCTGCCGTATAGACGAACCCCATGATTTTTGAACCCATGAAGCGAAACCGGGACAAGGCAAACGCTGAGGTAGACGCCATCAAGAGGACCAGCACCAATGCGCCAGCCACTACCAAAAAACTGTTCATAAAATACAAGTAAAATTTGGAGGAGAACCAGGCGTTGTAATAGTTGATCCACTGCGGTGAAGCAGGCAGCGACCAAGGGTCTGCAAAAAATTCCGCATTTGTCTTCAGCGAAGAATTTAATACCCACAGCAGCGGCAAAAGCACCGTCAAGGCGCTCAGCAGAAGGAACAGCCGGAGTACGATCCCTTGTGTTTTTTTCCAAACGATATTGTTTTCTGCCATCTTTATAACTCCTCGCTATTTCGTTCCAGTACGCGCTTAACCAATAAAGCCAAACCTGTTGAAATGATAAGCAGAATGACTGCTGCAGCGCTTGCGTAACCTACACGGTTGGAAGCAAAGGCGAAGCGGTAAATATACGACCCCATGACTTCCGACTGATAATTTGGTCCGCCGCCCGTGGTGGACATAATAATAACAAAATTCAAATTCAACGTGGTGTAGAGCACTGTAATAATGACAAATTTAATTTGTTCCATAATTAGCGGCAAGGTGATCTGGAATAGCTGACGTGTCTCACTTGCGCCGTCGATTCTCGCAGCCTCGTAAATTTCTTCGGGAACATCGTTGATGGCAGCAATAATCGTAATCATAAACAATCCGATACCCGCCCATGATGCAATCATAATGACAGACGGGATGACCGTTTTGTATTCACCCAGCCAGGCATGGGTCCAGCTCTCGAAGCCAACCAGCTTAAGCAGCTCGTTCACAAATCCGTTATTCGGCTGCAATACAAAAGACCACAATATACCGATTACCACTACGGAGATCACGCATGGCAGGAACAACACGAAGCGGTAGAAGCCCGCCTCTTTCTTTGAAATCAACTTTCGTGTCAATAAAGCGGCAAGCAGCACAGCCAATGCTAAAATGAGTATCTCCTTACCCAGAAGGATCAACATATCGTTCATAATAGATTCTTTAAAAATGGGATCCTTGAACAATTCCATATAATTCTGTAAGCCAACGAACGTGCGGACATCCGAATAACCCGACCATTCGTACAAACTTGTTTTGATGCCTGAATATAAAGGGATGATTGCAAATATTACATACAGTGCAAACGTGGGAACTGTAAACAGCAGCAAAAATCTGCTTCGGGCACCATTTCTTATATCTAACTTATTCATAAACACTCTCCTTGGAAAAATATCCTGCAAACCGGGGTTTGCAGGATACGAAAGAAATTACCTTACTTTTACCGCCTCTTGTTCAGCGCTTTCAGCTACACTATCCACTGTCGCTTCGCCGAGAATAATCGCATTGACTCCGTTTCGAAGCACATCCTCGACTTGTTGAGGAATGTTACGCGGCTGCGGTACGACAGCAACGTTGCTGTCGGCAAGCCAATTCTGTACGCTCTTGGTGCTGTCTGCCACATTCAAATTTGAAATATCAATATTTAGTGCCGCAGGGGAACCTGTCATCTCTACAAAACGTTTCACATTCTCTTCGCGGTACAGGTAACCCAGGAAAGCAAGCGCCGCCTCTTTGTTTTTGGCTTTAGAGGAGATTGCTATATTGATGCTGTTCACGCCGACAGCATAAGGCTGCCCGGCATCCTGCATCACGGATGGAATGAATTTCATATTAAAGCCGGAGGGAATATCCTTCTTCATCTCCGACTCTAGCCATAATCCGTTCGGAATAAGTGCCGCGTTATGGTTAAGCCACTCCATTTGCGATTGCGTATGATTGAGCGCCACCGTGCCGTTCAAGAAGTAGCCTGCTTTTGCGAGCTTTTCATATTTAGTCAACGCTTTCTTAAATGCAGGGCTTGTAAAGACGCCGGGCTTGAGGGAAACAGCATCTTGCAGCAGCGTACCGCCTTCAGAAATCAACTGCTGATACAACGTGCCTCTTAGCAAGTATTGGTATTGACCGGCAAAGTCCATCAAGCTTACTTTCTGCTTCTTTAGCTGCTCTCCCAGTGCCATCAGTTCATCGAAGTTGGAAGGAACCTTCAGGTTATTATCGGTAAAGTATTTGTCATCGTACCAAGTCCCCCATGTACTAAGGATGTACGGAGCGCGGTACACTTCTTTATTCTCATCCACGAGACCCTTCATAATTGAATCTTTCACAAGCTTTCCTTCACTGATGGCAGCGCTGCTGTAGAAGCTGCGCAGATCCAGAAACTGCCCGTCCGCCTCCATCGCATCCCAAGCCAGATCGGGGCCGTCCAGAAAGACTAAATCCGGCGTATCTTCTCCCAGCCAGCGGGTTTTCATCGTTGCATTAATTTGCGCGCCCATATTCTTTTTGATTTTAAGATCTGGATTTTCCTTTTGGAAGCCGTCGATCATTTCGTTCCACCATGCATCGCCATAACCGCCTACAAAAACTTGAAGCTCCAGATTACCGCTCAATCCTTTGGAGGCAGTCTCGCCAGATGCGTTCTCCGTCGGCGTGTTCGTTGAAACCTTGGAATTTTCCGCAGATTTCGTACTGCACCCGGTAAACAGCATTGCGCTTACAAGTACGGTTGTCATAACCGTTGTGATCATTCGGAACCCCTTTTTCATTGCCAATCCCTCTCTTTTGTAGACGCTTTCGCACCTTGTTAACGTTATGGAACCGTCAGTAGTTATCCCTTGCCGATTCCAACGTTTCTACTCTAATCATAAATTTGCAGGCGATTTGGAGAAACCATCGGATTTTGTATAAAATGTTTGATTATTTTGTTTTCTGCGGCAATGTTACGGGTCTTCCAAGTGTTGCTGATTCATAAGCTCCCAGCGCAACCTCCACTGATCTCAATCCATCCTCGCCGCTGATCGGGACCGGGTTCCCGTCAAGAATGGCCTGAACGAAAGCTTTGAGCATGTACAAATCCATGTTATCGCCCCAGTAGCTCCATTCCCCTTTTCCTGTCTCCTCACTATATACAACATTTTTTTGAGCGAAAGAATCGATTGAAAGGACGCCCTTCGTCCCGACGATTTCCATGGTTACGTCTCCCCAAGTCGGGTAACTTGCGGTGCGTGACCAGCTCGGATCCAGGACAGCAAAAACGCCATTGTCGAACTTTACATGTACCATGCCCGAATCATCAATTTTCTTGCCGTAAAACAAGCTCTCCGCATAGGCGTGCACTTCAACTACCCTGGAGCCAAGGAACCAATTCATCAAATCCATGACATGAACGGTATGATCCATGACCGCTCCGCCCCCTGACAACGTCTTGTCGGCAAACCATTCGGGCTGCGGGAAGCTTCCGCGGTTTGTGCCTTTGATGGCTACTATATTGCCGATTTCTCCGTCGTCAATGGCCTTTTTCGCCTGAACAACAGCAGCCAAATACCGGCATGGAAACGCTGTCATCAGTTGTACATCATTTTCCTTACACACCTCGATCATGCGCTCCATCTCTTGCACGGAAATGCCGAGCGGCTTCTCGCACAGTACATTCTTACCGGCGCGTGCGGCATCTATTGTCATTTGTGCATGGTACGCATTTTCCGAACAGATCACAACGGCATCCACATCCGTAGCCAGCAGATCGTGATAGTTTTCGTAATACGGCAGTTGGTAACGGTTTAGTACGTCTTCCACCCGGCTTCTGTTCTCGTCAGCAATGCCGACAATAACGACATCGGGCATCTGCACCAACGCGTCCAAATAACTGTGCGCATGCAAATGAGCAAAGCTTATCATGCCGACCTTCAATTTATCCATTCAGTGTCCCTCCAGTTCCATCAAGATTACAACATGACAACGTTCCCGGTACGTGCGGATTCAAGTGCAGCTTCCGCAATTCTTACGGCCTGACAGGCGTCCTTCGCCGTAACCCTTGGCTCTTGCTGCTCTTGAATGCATGCAAGAAAATGGGCCAGCTCCAGATCGTATGGGCTCTTGTAGCCTGGACTTTGCGGCACTTCCGCAAATTTGGAACGATCGAAATTCACAGACGCCTTACGGATATGCAACGATTGCGAAGCCATGCTGTCATTCTGAATGATGCCCTTGGAACCGGCGAATTCCGCAGATGTGCGAAAAGATCCGGGATATCCCCAGAATCCTTCCAGATTGGCAATGGTCCCGTTATGGAAAACCAGGGTGACCAGCGCATAGTCCATTTTCTCGTCTCTGTGATTCAGGCAATAGACCGACTTCACCTCGCCGAGCGTCCAGCGCATATAATCGATATCGTGCACCATCAGATCCAGAATGACGCCGCCGCTCTTCTCCATCTCTTTGAACCATAGACTTTTATTTCCCGGATGCTCGCCTACCCGTCTGGCATGGGCGACCCCTACCCGACCTACCCTGCCAGCGTCAATTTCCTGCTTCATCCGGACATATTCCGGAAAGAAGCGCACCACATGGCCAACATACAGTTGAACTCCTTTGTGCTCGCAATACCGGCTAATTTCTTCTGCATCATTCGACGTCAACGCCAGTGGCTTCTCACATATAATGTGCTTGCCGAAATCCGCTGCCTTGCACACATAATCCTTGTGCAAATAGCTCGGCAGCGTAATGCTGACGACATCCGGGTCCACGGCGGTTATCATTGCTTCCAGCGATCCAAAAGCTGTCGTTCCCGTCTCCCCGGCCAATTCTTCAGCCATCTCCATTCGGATATCACAGACGCCCACCAGCTTCACAGCGGGCATTTTGGCATAGCTGTGCGCATGTATGCTGCCCATTCCTCCACATCCAACTACGGCGACTTTCATCGTGTTATCTCCTCCTTTTTGCTGCGATCCGCTTGCGATGATTGAACAGGTTGAAATACATTGGATCTTTTTTTGCCAGCGTATATAATGTTTCTAATAATAACGATAAAGGCTTTCGGCTATTTTAAACATGACGCCATTTATCTCATTACTATTCATATTTGTTCCAGCTCGAATCGGAGGGATTCGCATGAAGAATTTGAAGGAGCCGATCTACTACCAAAGTCCGCTGCTCAGCCTGAAAGTATCCTCCTTCGTCGTTTCCCACGGAGAGCAGACAGTAGATCGTCCATGGCATTATCATAAAGAATTGGAGTTCATCCTTGTTCGGCAAGGACATCTTGAATGTTTAACGACCGAGCAGGTGTATACCTTGAACCAAGGCGACGTTTTGCTGCTGGGATCCTCTCAACTTCACCATACTAGAAAGATTGGAGATCAAACCCTGGACCATATCGTGCTTCATATAGATCTTGAATCCTACTACGAGCCTGCTATGATGATGTATTTCCCGTATTTTTCGGAGCTCCATGCGCCTCTCAGTGTACTCAATTATATTTTCCAGGAAAATCAGCTGGTGAAGGAAGAAATTTCGCGTACGATCCTACTTATCTATGAAGAAATGCATACCAAAACGATAGGCTATGAAATGGCGGCAAACATGCATGTCCGACAGCTGCTTCTGCTTCTGCTGAGAAGCGATCATGGCTTAAAGTTGCGCGGATACGACAGGATGGATGCTGCCATCTTCCGCCAGGTTACCGACTTCATTGACGATCATTTGTCCGACAAAATTGAAATGGAGCGCGTCTGCTCCCTTGTCAATATGAGCTACTCTTATTTCTCCCGCTATTTCAAACAAGCCGTCGGGATGTCTTTCACCGAATTCGTCAACTTGAAGCGAATCAAAAAAGCCGAACGGCTGCTCGTGACGAAAAAATCCAGCATTACCGAAATCGCCTCCCTGGTAGGTATTGAGAATATGGCGCATTTCTATAAGCTGTTCAAGCGCTTTAACGGGTGCACGCCCAAGGAGTATATGAATAGATTGAGAACGCGTGGAGGGCTGCCGCAAGTAATAAGCAATTCGTGAGCAGTTTGGACTATCCGACGCATGCTGCTCCGGTATATGGCAGGGCATCGGGAGGAACGGTTCGAGGAATTAAAGCAAAACCACAAGAGCGATAATCACTTTGTGGAAATGCTTAACTTGTAAATAATATTTATTTCTAAGTAAACTTAAATATATTGGCCAATACAAGTACACCGGCTTCAACGAAGATTAGGGTCAAAGTACCCGCTATAGTCAAGGTTGATCGTAAAGCCTTTTTCCCGTTCGTGACGTCTCCAAGCCCGATAACACTGAACATAAAGACAATGATGGTGAAACCTAGTACCAAGTAATGTTGATTAAAAGGCAAAAAAAATTCGCTCACACTAAAGAAAAATAAAACCCAACAAACAAACATAAGTAAAAACGACCATAAGTTTATTTTTCTTATCATCCTCTTGCCCCTTCCACTATTCACTTACCTCACCGCTATGCACCCGGATACTCTGGATCAACCCGATACTGATCATATTGATCAACAGCGAAGTCCCCCCGTAACTGACAAACGGCAGCGTAATTCCCGTCAGCGGCACGAGCCCGATCAGCATCCCGATATTCTCAAAAATCTGATAGATATACATCGTAATAATCCCCACCACTATCATCGCGCCAAAATAAGAATCACTGGACAAAGCGACCATGATCATGCGGTAAATTAGGAAAAAATACAAAAAGATCAGCGTCGCGCTCCCGACAAAACCGAACTCCTCGCCCACCACCACAAAGATCGAGTCCGAGTAAGCATACGGAATGGAGCCCAGTTGCGTGGAGTCCCCTTTCAGATAACCGTCGCCGAATAGCTGTCCGGAACCGATCGCCTGTATGGCGTTGTCCACATGATACGAATCGCTGGAATCCACCCTCTCCGGAAACAGCAACGTATCCACCCGGGTCATCCAATGACCATTTCCATGCGACTCCAAATAGGTATACAGGCTGTCGTGGTAGACGTTGTACAACATCAGGGAAGTTCCCATTACAGCGGCCAGAAACGCGATCAATACGGCAAAATGAGTCAACTTCATATTCCCGATCCACATCGCTGCCATAAAAATAAAGAAGTAACTTAACGCGTTTCCCAGATCAGGCTGGAGCACCACTAAGCCGAAGGGGACGATAGCAAGCAACACGATCGGGATAAAATCCGCTAAGAATCGCAGATGTTCTTGATTTCTTTTGGAAATATAGGCGGCAATGGTTATGATCAGTATGAGTTTAAACAGCTCCGCAGGCTGAAAGCTGAGTCCCCCCGGCAGGGAAAACCATCCTTGCGCGCTGTTATATTTGGCACCGATAAAGTAAACCAACACCAGCAAGAGCAGCCCGACCGCGTACGAGATATAATGCACCTTGAGAAAAATTCGAAAATCCACCAGGCCAACGAGTACCATAACGGCGAAGGATAAGATGTAGAATTGCAGCATTTTGGAATGCAAGCCTGTGAATTCCTCGGATGCGTTCAATGTGGCGCTATATAAGATGCCGTAGCAAATGACGCTAAACCCGATGAGCAATACCACGATCGAATAGTCAAATTTCTTGAGTTTGGATAAGAGAAACATGGGATTCACCTCAATTTTGTTAAACCTCATTAACTATACCAGTTTCCAAATGGTTATAAAATAGGGAGAAAGTAACATCAACCTCATTCAGGACATATGTCCTTCCCCATACCCTTGGTTGTGTCTTTTAATGAAGATATAACTTTTATACATGAGGTGACCACTAATGAAAGGCATTCTATTCGCATTGATCGGCGGGGCGCTCATCACATTGCAAGGTGTGGCGAACTCCCGGATCAGTCAAGACATCGGCACCTGGCAGGCAGCGACGCTGACCCAATTCACTGGGTTTATCCTGGCCCTGATTATATTGATGTTTGCTCGGGACACCAGTTGGAGAAAGCTGAAGAAGGTGAAGCCGTTGTACTTGACGGGCGGCGCTTTGGCGGCCATCATTATTTTCAGCAATGTCACGGCCATGCATCATATCGGGGTCACCCTCACGGTAGCCGTCATTCTCATCGCCCAACTGGGCATGACTTTTCTGAGCGACAGCCAAGGCTGGTTCGGTCTGGCGAAGCAACGGATGAGACTGCCGCAGTTTGTAGGCATCGGGATGATGATCGCGGGCGTGGTGATCTTAAGCTGACAGGCAGGAAGCAGGAGGTATCGCACCACATGAAAGCACTAAACGATCCGGTTCAACTTCAACATTATCTGCAACTGCATCGCATCGAGTCTATATTTAATGAGGGAATTCAGCCTTATTTGTCCCTGTACTCTTATGACCGTGGAGAAACCATCTGTGCCCAAAGCGAACCTTCCCACCGCCTCTATGTGCTAGTGAAAGGGAAACTGAAAATTTATACGACTTCAGCCGAAGGCAAGACCCTCATTCTCTCGTTCAAAACCCCGCTGGAAGTCATCGGAGACATCGAATATGTGCAGAATATTAACACCATCAACACCGTGGAGGCCGTTTCGCCGGTCCATATGATCGGGGTTCCTTATAGCATCCTAAGGCAATATGCCGGTGATTATGCGCCTTTTCTGCAATTCCTGCTGGATATCATCACACGCAAATTTCACAAGAAGTCCAATTCATCAAATTTCAACTTAATGTATCCGGTGGAAGTGCGGTTGGCAAGTTACTTACTGTCTGTGATTTATGACGAACAGGATGGCGCGCAGAACGGCCGCTTGAGCACATCAAACCTGACGGACGTCGCGAATTTAATCGGAACCAGCTACCGCCATCTAAACCGGGTCATTCACCAATTCCGAATCGATGGGCTTATAAATCGAAGCAAAGGATTCATTGTAATCACCCATAAAGAAGCTTTGGAAGCACTGGCGAACCGCAATATTTACGAATAATAATTCACCCTTAGGAGTGTGTACACCATATGATACTTGGATTACTGCTGGCAATACTCGCGGGAACTCTGGTCAGTCTGCAAAACATCTTCAACAGTAAAGTTAACGAACACGCTGCGTCTTCGACAACAACGACTTTAGTTCTTGGGATGGGGTTTGCGGCTTCGATGACGCTTGGGCTGTTTTTTGAAGGAGGACAACTCTTTCACTTCCACAATATGCAAACTTGGTACTGGTTCAGCGGCATCATCGGGGTAGGCATCGTCACGTGCATCGTGCGGGGGATTCGGCTGCTCGGTCCGACCTATGCGATCTCCATCATTCTGATGTCTCAGCTGGGATTCGCTCTGTTGTGGGATTCTCAGGGGTGGTTGGGCGTGGAACAGGTTCCTTTTACCTCGAGACAGTTGATTGGCGTGTTGGTGATTGTTGGGGGTATTCTGGTGTTCAAAATGACGGAAGGCCGTGGAGACGAGCAACAGGTTAAGGGCTCGGCCGTGGAGAGTACGTTATAAATTTCGCTCATATACTACTTTCTCTTACGTTTGCTTAGAGCTTTCTCCACGTTTTCTCCCACGCGAAATTCAACAATTCTTCGAACTAACTCATAGGGCATCGGCTGATCTAATGGAAATTGCACAGAGCCTTTGGCCCCTTTATACTTCGACAACTCCTTCTGAAACGCCGCGATCCCGCTCGGGGCCGGATAAAACCCGATATGATTTTTATATCCCGCAAAATGGACCAGATTCCCGTGTAAATCAAACGTAGGCATTTGATAATTAATTCTCTCTGCAGCTTCGGGTGCGGCTTCTTGAATGGTTGTTCTAAGCTGTTGCAGGATGGTTTGGACCTCTGCCGGGAACGTTGAGATGTATTGGTCAATGCTGGTATAATTGGTCGGCATGAACTAAATCCCCTCTCGGTTATTGTACTGTCAATTATAGTGCTGACATCCTTCATTGTACCCATCTGCAGCCTATTTACAATGCTTGGTATTTTAAATAACATAAAGAGGTTGCACTTACATAGAGAAGGAGATGAATCGCTCTGAACACGTATACGAATCATTTAGAAGATTGCTATGTCTCGCTGGAAGGTAATGAATTGCGAATCGGAAACAATTCCATCGAAAGAATCTGGAATGTATCCGATGGGATTCCTACTGTTGTCTCTCTCAAGAATAAAACCACGAATAAGGAATGGTTTACAACCGAGGAAACCCATGATTGGTTATCCAACATGAGTAAGAAATATGCCTTCTTTCATTCCTCTTTCATCAACGGGGACAAGTTAAGCCTGACGGTAGACGCGAATCCGGATGACGATTACGGCATTGCCAAGAAGTATCTGAGAGTACAGGTAAGCCTTGAATATAAGGATTGCACAATCAACTGGATTCATATGATATATCCTGAACTCCCCATCTTAAGATCCTTTATTAACGTAATCCTCAGGGATGACGCCGTGCTGCACAAAACCGAAAAGTCAGAGGATTCACCGGTCCGAAGGGCTTACTTTAACGAGCTCACGGACGATTATCAGGATAGTTACCCTCTAGAGCCAAGACACTGCGGATGGAAGAGCGTTGAATTCAACGACGTGACCGATGATTTCGATAACTTACTACATACCCAGCATGGACTGTTCTCCAGACGAGAGCATCGGTTTGTGAAAGGAAACCTTCTTTTTGTACAAGATCACCTATCTAAAGAAGGACTGACCTTGATTAAAGAGGGACCCACACCGATGGATTATCTCGGAGGCTTGGAGAGTGATTTCTTCATTAAAGGAATCAACGTGTTTACCGCGGGATGGAGTTTTGACAAGAACGACTTAAATACCCACAGAACATTAAGCACCTACGGCAGCACCGTATTGTTGTGGAGCGGAGATGAAGAACAGGCTCTGGCTTCGCTTAATCAATATCATAATGCCATTCATATATTTAACCCTGATAAAGACGCCTTCATTATGTCGAATACCTGGGGCGACCAGTCATCGGACGGCAGACTCAGCGAGAAATTCCTTCTGGACGAGCTTGAGGTGGCGCAAAGAACCGGAGTTACGTTCTATCAGATCGATGACGGCTGGCAAAATGGGACCTCCGCCAACTCGGTTCTTCCCGGCGGCGCTTGGGGAATGGGCTATTATAAACATAATCCCGACTTCTGGGAGGTGAATACCCGGAGGTTCCCTAACGGACTCGAGCCAATCATTGCCTCCGCTAACGATAAAGGAATTAAGATGGGACTATGGTTCTCTCCGGACTCCATTAATGATTTTGAGAATTGGGAGAAAGACAGTGACGTACTCATTCATCTGCACAAACAATATGGAATCGCCGCCTTTAAGATGGACGGAATTGAGTTTACATCCAAAGCGGCTGAGGAGAATCTTACGAAGTTATTAAGGAGAGTTCTCCAATTCACGGATAGCAAAGTATTCTTCAATATGGATGTAACAGCCGGTATTCGAAGCGGTTATTACGGACAGCTACAGTATGGCTCTCTGTTCCTGGAGAACAGGTTTACAGGTAATTTCGGCAGCTGGCCTAACTATTTCCCACACTGTACTTTGAGGAATATCTGGATGCTGTCCCGTTATTATCCTTCCTATCGTTTACAAGCTGAATTCCTGAATGTGAAGAGAAATGTAGAGTTATATCAAGGAGATGTCCTTGCGCCTTCCGCTTGCGGACTTGAGTACGCATTTGCGATCACGATGTTCGCCAATCCCCTTGCGTGGATGGAACAGACGGGGCTTGACGAGGAGTCTGTCGCTACTCTAGAGCGGATCATACCTGCATACAGAGAAGTCCAAAGCGATATTCTGGCTGGACATGTCCTGCCGATCGGCGACGAGCCCAATGGCACCACATGGACAGGCTTCCAATCCGCCTCTACGGATCACTCCGGATATATTCTTGTGATTAAAGAATACAATACGGACGCAGCACAGCGTTATAAACTGTGGAATTTGAAGGATGCGACATTGCGCTTGGAGCGTATTCTGGGGTCAGGAACACAAGAGAAAGTCGAAGTAGATTCGGCCGGTCATGCCGCTTTCCAGCTGGATGGATCGTTTCAATATGCTTTATACAGGTATTCCTGCTAACAACTATGACCAAAAAAAAGGAAGCAGAGCATTTCGAGATAACCTCGAACGCTCTGCTTTTTTAGTTTACCAAGTCCAGTTCGCTGCTGATGCAGAGGAAGTATTCACGCCGTTATTGCTTCCGCTCTCCCAAGTAATCGTGCCGCCGGAGCTGCGTTTAACCGCTTTGAACTCATAATTTCGGTTGTTGTGTACCTGGATGGTTACGCGATATTGACCGGCTGTGCCTGTACTTGTCATCTGGGTCATATAAGGCGTAACGGGCTGCCATTTCCCTAATTCCCAGCCTAGACTATCTGTACAACCGGAGCAGTTGCCTCCCGAAATATATACCTCATCCCCTGAAGTAATCGGTACACCTGACACCGTGAAAGTAATCGCTTTAGGCGTTAACACGATCCGAGGCTTAATGAGCCCCATGTCGCTGGTCGCCCCTCCTGTACTGTTCACAAAAGTATCCATCCGCAGATGTGTGTAGCCTTTGAAATTACGGTTAAATAAATGCTCTGCCACTTGCTCGTATTTCCCTGTATCACCTGAGAAAGCTAGTGCGTTTTCGCCAAAAATATTGACACCCTTAGCTTTAGCGATATCCGCTACTTTAATCACAAGATCTTTAGCATAGCTATAGACCGGAGATCCGGTACTATTCTGTGATTCCAGACAGGTAAAGGTTAAATCTGCATTTCTATCCTTGAACTTTTGAAGAATCTGATCATAATTGTAGTAGCCTGCGGGTTGCTCCGCGGAATGCAGCATAGTGTTTCCGGATACTTCAGCACCTTTCCAGTGGACACCGGCAACTTTAGCTCCAATGCGAACACCAAAGGCATCCAGCTTCGTATGCGCCTTGGTCATAAACGTGTCGAAGTGAGCCAAGAGCTCGCCCTGATACCAATTCAAGTAGTCTTTGCCGTATTGGGAAGTTACCCCGTTCCCTGTCCAGAAGGTATTTCCGTCGGTAGGAGGTGAAACTTGATTCCAATTCGTCAAGCTGGATCCCCAGCGCGTATTTAACGTCGCCAGATTACTACCCGTTAAGGCTTGCATGCTTGCGATAAAATCATTTTTGGCCGGTGTGGAGAAGGATTGCCAGCATCCGCGATTCGGATAACCGCAGCCGCTGTCATGACTGTTGTAGGAAGGATAACGCAATTCGCCGGCGGGACCCATGCTGATGTAAATTTTCTCAATGATGCTTCCATAGCTTGTAAGGAAGTTGTCTTTAAAGGATTGCATCGCTTCTTCATATTGCGTGTATGCGCCTGAATACCAGATGGATAAATATTCATTGCTGTAGTTGCCTTGCTCACTCTTGAACTTACGGTCATCCGCGGTGCCGCCGGACCATACCCAGGATGGAAGAGGAATGTTACAATCATCCCCGACATTGCCCCCGCATTGATGAAAAGAAAGAATAGGAATCCATTTCATTCCCGCTTCCTGAACCGTTTGAGCGAGCTTCAAATAATTCGCATTCGTATCATTCCATACGAAACCGTTATTGGTTGGCTCGAATTTACCCCACCACACATCGGTCGTTACCGCGGCAAAGCCGTTATTTTTCAGTGTGATGAGTTGATTCTTGAAGTTGTTCCAGTCTGTTGTGGTGGTTGGGAGATTAAGCGGAGCCATGACGAATGTTTTGTAGCCTGCATTCATGCTGGCGGAGGCCGTTGGCTGAGGAACCGTGATGATCAGTGTAAACATAAGCAGGATGGCCAAGCTGACGGGCATAAAGCGTTTCAAAGCTTGGTTCTTCAACCATGGTTTCATAAAAAAAATCCCTCACTTCGCAATAGTGTAAGTACTTATGTAAGCACTTTCATCCATTATAAGGAAGGAGAGATAACGGTGTCAGTGTACATTATTGATGCAATGGTCGTAGTAAATTAGCTACTCTTACGCCTCGGGATACTTTATTGGAAAAGCCATCGTGCTCATTAAAGCGTTCTCAGCCTGGGTGGAGTCCAGACGGCTGTATTGGACAATGACCGGCAGGTCGCTCGTCACCTGAATCGCATAGGGAACGCCGACCGGAATCGTTGCGGATCCGTTCGTAAGCATACTTGTCCGGATATGCCGGGTCCTCCGTCCCGGCACCCCAACATTAATGCCCTCTATGGGATCCCTGTCCTCAAAAAATATCGTAAATTCTACCGTCGCATCCATGGACCCGCTGTTCAGCACACAGACCGATTCGTGGCTGACCAGCTTGCCTGCGCTGTCCTCAGGAATATAACCGTCAGGAATATACCAAACCGTGAAACCTGCAGAAGAGTGCATCGTCAAACCTCCATAAATTAATAGTCATTATGGCGAAAGGCTGGTAGCCCGGTAGTCCTGCGGGGAAATACCCAGTGTCTTGCGGAACACTTTAGAGAAATAGTTGGGACTTTGATAGCCCAATTTTTCGGCCACGTCCTGGATTTTGTATTGAGCGTCGGACAACAGCTTCTTCGCCGCATCCATTTTCACCCGCGTAATATAGGCCGTCAGCTGTTCGCCTGTCACCTGATGAAACAGCCTGGACAAGTAGGACGGGCTTACATATCGGGCTTTCGCCAGTACGTCCAGCGATAAATCCTCGCTTAAATGCGCATGAACATACAATTTCACTTGATCGATTAGGGATTCGGACGGATGTTTACGGACCGTATCCATCTTGGCTGCAACTTTGCGATAGTTGTCCAGTAAGAAAGAGATGACTTCCTTCCTGTTTTTGTGCGCGTGAAAATTAGACATCTTCTCAGTAACCGGGACGGTCAGTTCGTGCCCCAGACTGTAAAGCAGCATCAGGTTGACCAGATAATGGCTGATTCCCATATAGATGATCCCCAGGCTCTCCGGGCTTGTGCGTTCAGCCGGCTCACCGCCCATAAACACTTGCCCCAGAACCTTCTCCAACAGCTGCTCATCCCTCGATTGGATGGCATCCGTCACTTTAGAGATCGCATCATTAATATAGCCGTATTGAATGGCTGCAGCAGCGGAACCGGCCATAGTAACGGGCATCAACAGCACCCCGGGCGTCAAAGTGAATTTGAGGCTGGATGCCAGATAGCGGAATCCCCCCGGCCATTCCTCCCAGGACAGGAAGCTTGGGGTAAGCGCGAACGAAACGACAGCGCCGAGAACCCTGTAGATCGTCTCCTGCGTATCGGCGAGCCTTTCACGGAGCAAAGGAATCATCTCTACCCCGACATCGCCGCCGGCAGGTTGAATCACCATCGCCCATAACCCGTCATCGGTATGGAACGATGCCATTCTTCCGTTGTTGTTCAGCATATCGTGTACCATGTTCTGAACGGCGAATTGGACCAGCGCCCGGTCGTTCTCCGCGAAACGGCCGGTCCATTCGTCCAGCCTGCAGATGACCGTAGCCGCCGGACGTTCGGCTAGGAACGGGAGATCGAATCTGGAGAATGCCTCCGCCACCTTCTTCACCGTCCCGAATTCCTCCCGGTTCAGCAGCCGCCGGAAAAAATCATGATAGACGGACGGCAGCGCTTCTTTCACCTGCCGCCGGGCCGATTCCAGCGCCATCATACGCTCGTAGTGCTGTTCCAGCTCGGCGATCGCCTTCATAAGACTGGCGATTACATCCTCGTCATCGGCCGGTTTGAGCAAATAATCGGTTGCGTCCAGCTGTAATGCCTTCCTTGCATACTCAAACTCAGAGAAACCGGTCAGAAAGATCACTTTGGTTGTAGAAGAGCGGTGCCGGATTCGCTCGAAGAACTCCAATCCGTTCATTTCCGGCATGCGGATGTCCGCGAGCACGATATCGAACGGCGTTTCCGTAAACAGGGCCAGCGCTTCCGGAGCGTAATAACTGAACTTGATCTCTCTCAACGGCAGGCCTGAACCCGTCACCATCTCGGCCAAGCCTTCCGCAATCACCGGTTCATCATCTACAATGAGCAGACTATACATGGGGGATCCCTTCTTTCTATGCAATTTCTCCGAATTTCATCGATGATGCGGGAACCTCAAACGATACACACAAGCCGCCTTCTTCCAGGTTCCGGATGCGGAGCCCGGATCCTTCCCCGAACGTATGCTTTAATCTCCAATGGACATTCCATAGTCCGCAGTGGTTCGTGTCGTTCACGGACTGGTTGAGTGTGGCCGTTAACTGGTGGAGCGCCTCTTCTTCCATACCCGGGCCGTTATCTTTCACTTCTACAGATATATAGGCTCCGCGGCGGCGGATACAAATTATGATTTGTCCCGGCCGGTTCACTTTCTCAATCCCGTGAAGCAGCGCGTTCTCTACAAGCGGCTGAATAATTAATCCCGGGACAACCGTCTGTCCGAGCCCTTCTTCCATCTCTGCCTGATAGGAGAGCTTATTGGAGAAACGAAGCAGCTGGATTTCCAGATACGTAGACGTATACTTGATCTCTTCTTCCAGCAATACGTCCTGTTCCGAACGTTGCGTGACGAAGCGGAAATAGTCTCCGAGATATTTGCATAATTTGGCGACATTCTCCATTTCCCCTGATTTGGCCATCCGGTATCCGATATAGAAACAGTTGAACAGAAAATGAGGATTAATCTGCGATTGCAGCTGTTTCAACTGGGCCTGCTGCATCCGGATTTTATTTTCCAATACCTCCTCGATCAAATTGCGGAGCTGTCCTACCATTCTGTTGAACTGCCGGTAAACGTAACCGAATTCATCCTCTTTCAAATTAGGAATGTATACGTTTACATCTCCTTTTTCAACGGCTTTCATCGTGCGGACCAATCGGTTAAGCGGTTTATGAATCTGCTGGAAAATCAGCAGGGAGTATACAAACAGGAACGCGAACGAGACCGCCGCAAGAATCCAGAACGAATTGCGAATCCGGTTAACCGATCCGAGAACCTGACCTTCTTCCACATACGAGATGACAGTAAAGAACTGGTCTTTCGAGCTTTGGACCATATAACGCACCCCGTTCCACTCGATCTTCTTGAGCTCGGGGCTTTCTTTCAAGGTTTCATAGATTACTTTATCTGCGTTTGTCAGATATTCCCGCCCCACATACCGTTTGGAAGCATTATCCACCAGGAAGGTATGATACTTGTCGTCGGCATCGTATTTTTTGAGGGACTCCAGTATTTTGGATTGCGAGATTTCCACCCCCAGCAGATAACTGACCTCCGTTTCATCATTGTGTGTAATCGCTATCGTATAGGTAATCGAATTATTGTCTATAAACCTGTCCATCATGGAAAATTTCCCTATATGCCTGTTCAAGAAGCCCCTCTTGCTGTCCTCAATCTGTGCGAGACCGCCCTTGTTGACCGACAATTGCTTGCCTGAGCGGGGCAGCAGCAGAAACACATCCGTAATATAGTCGCTGGAATAATAAACGATATTCATTTTGGACTGGATCTGATTGGAAAGTTGAAGCACTTCATAGGTTAATTTGGTATCCTGCATCAGCATAAGGCTCGGCAGATCCGGGTCGTTATTCAGCGCCACCAGCATTTGATTGACGTTCTGGAGCTCATCTTTTAAATACTCCAGAAAAAACTGCAATTTGCTGTGTGTCGAAGACTGCGTTTCCGAAGAAATGGTGCTGCCCGCCTTCCACGTGGTGCTCAAACTCGTTCCGTACAGGGGGAGAGCGACGATCAGAAAACCTAGAAACACTTTCATGAACACGCTCATACGAAGCCATCTGGCTATTATGCTCATTGAACCACCTCAGCACCATCATATCACCGGAAATGCCAAACAAACAGGAGTAAAATCTCCTGTTTGCCGCTTTTGCCGCGCTACCCTTTCACAGACCCGAGTACGATCCCTTTGACAAAATATTTTTGCAGGAACGGGTACACGAGCAGGATCGGAAGCATGGCCATAAAAATTTGCGCCGAGTATAAGGAGCGTTTCGCTACCTCGGAAATTTGCTTGGCCCCGTCCAGTGTAATCGCGTTCTTCGTCTGTTCGAGCAGAATCTGCAAGTACGTTTGGAGCGGGTAGTGATCAGGGCTCTTCATATAAATCAGACCGTCGAACCACGAGTTCCAATGCCCCACGACACTAAACAACGTCAAGGTGGCAATAGCCGGCATAGAGAGCGGCACGTAGATTCGGATCAGGGAGACCATATGACTCGCCCCGTCCATGAATGCCGATTCTTCCAACTCTTTGGGAAGCTGGCGGAAGAAGTTCAACAGCATGATGACATTGAATACAGGTACGGCACCCGGAAGCACCAAGGCCCAGATCGTGTCCATCAGATGAAGCTGTTTCATCAGCATATAACTTGGGATTAATCCCCCGCCGAACAGCATCGTAAACACAATAAACCACACATAGACGCTTCTTAAGGGAAAGTCCCTGGATTCTTTGGACAGCGGATAAGCGAGCAGGAAGGTCAGGATCATGTTGATCGTAACACCCAGCGCGATTCTTTCAAAAGTAACCAGAAACGATTTAAGGTACTTAGTATTCGTAAAGGCCTCCGCATAGGCTTCCGTCGTAAAACCGATCGGCCATAATCCTACGAGATTCGCATTCGCCGGTCCCTTGGAGCTGAAGGACACCGCAAGCAGATGAAACATAGGAAGGACACAGAGCAGGCCTATGGCCAGCAGTATCAGGTAATTGGCAAAAGTAAACAAGCGGTAGGCGTTGGAATCATAAGCTTTCACCAGAGGGTGCCTCCTTTCTAGAAAATCCGGTAATTCGCAAACCGGTAGGCCAGCGCATAGGAAACGGAAATGAGAATCAGACTGACCACGGATTTGAAGAGTCCCACAGCTGTCGCTAAACTGTATTGGGCATCTACGAGTCCGATCCGGTAAACATAGGTGTCGATAATATCTCCCGTATCGTAAACCAGCGCGTTGTACAGGTTAAATATCTGATCGAATCCGGCATTCAGAATGCCCCCGATGCTCAGCGTGGCCATCAGAACGGCCACCGGCAGAATGCCCGGAATCGTAATGTTCAGCGTTTGCTTCCAACGATTGGCCCCGTCAATCACGGCTGCTTCATACAATTGGGGATTGATTCCGCTTAGGGCTGCCAAATAAATGATGGTGGAAAATCCGAATTCTTTCCATACGTCCGTACTGATCAGTACGGCGCGGAACCATTGCGGATCGCCGAGAAAAAAAATCGGGTCGACAGAGAACCATGACAAGATCTGATTGACAGCTCCTCCCTGCATGGAAAGGATATCGATCAAGATCCCTCCCAAGATGACCCAAGACAGAAAATGAGGGAAATACACCATCGTCTGGACCATCCGCTTCACCAGCGTCTGCCGAACTTCGTTCAGCAGCAAGGCGAACAGGATTGGAACGAGAAAACCAAACAATATTTTTAAACCTGCAATAATAAGCGTGTTACGAACCACCGTCGCCGTATCCGGGAGTTCCAGCATGAACTTGAAATACCGGAGTCCGACCCATTCGGAACCGAAAAAGCCTTTGGTCGGATTGTAATCCTGAAATGCAATGGAGATGCCCACCATAGGAACGTAATTGAAAATGATCAGGAATACGATGCCCGGAAGCATCATTAGATGGAGCGGCCATGTTCTATGCAGCAGCAGCCCTCTTCTCGGCCGCTTGGTTACGCGCGGCGGCGCGGTCTCCCGTACCGTTCTCAGCATTGGCAATCTCTCCTGTAGTATGGGGCAAGGCTGTGCGGCAGCAGCCGCACAGCCCTGTACCCAAGTGAATTCATTTTAACGTGCTTTCATCCATTCGTTAACTTCCTCAGCAATCTTGGCTCCGCCCAAATCGTTGTATTTCTTCGCGAAGTTGTCGAACTCGCTGACAGGCACGGCGCCCATAATGATTTTGGTCAACGTTTCGAATTCCAGCTTGCTCAAAGCCGAACTTTTGGCTTGCATCTCAGGTGTAGGAGCGTCAAAGAACACCGAGTACTGCAGTTTCTCGTATTGGCCTAGCAGATATTCGGCATCGTAGAATACTTTGCGGAACGCCCACGCGGTATTTTTGTCAGCAGCCATGACGTTGTTCTTATAGTTTTCGATAGCTGCCGAGCTGACCAGCTTGGATTCGTCCTTTTCATCGATGGCCGCTTTAATTTCCTTGCCGGTCTGAATGTTGCGGACCGGAGAATCGAACGTGTACGGCTTCATGTACTGATGAGCGCTCATATCCTTGTAGACGCCTTTGCCGGCTTCCTTCCAGAATTCGCCTGGTTCGCCTGTGTTGTCCTGCATCATTTGGGTCACGTTCATCGTTTTGATCAACGCTTCCGGATGCTCATAACCTTTGCGGATTACAATCCAGTTGTTTGCAAAAGGCAGCGCCTTCGGCACGACTTTGCTTCCGTCCAGCGTAGGCGTCAAAGCCACGTCCCAATCCGCTTTCGGATTGTTCGTCAGGGAATCTTTCAAAGGCCAGATCGGATAGTAGAACGGTCCGAAGACGATACCGATTTTGCCTTCTGCAATGGACTGCCCCACCTTCGGAAGGTCTTTAACCGCAAATTCAGGATCGAAGGCTCCCATTTTGTAAAGTTCCTGCATTTTGGTCAAAACATCTTTCATTTTCGGATTCAGGCTGTCGTAACGGGCGTTGCCGTTCTCATCCTTCAACCAAAGGCCAGGGTAAACGCCCATGCCTGCCGCAATGGCGTCCAGTGTCGTCGTTCCCGGAAGCGCGGCGGGACCGCCTGCTTCGTTGCCTTTATCCATCCCGATGGCGTACGTATCTTTCTTTCCGTTACCGTCCGGATCCTGCTCCACGAACGCTTTGGCTACCGCTACCAGTTCATCGATCGTCGTTGGCATTTTCATGCCGACTTTCTCGAGCCAGTCTTTGCGCACATACATCAAGGATACGGAATTCCCCATATCGTAAGGAATTGGAATGCCATAGATTTTGCCGTTCTTGGTTGCAGGTACGAAAGCGGCGTTATCCTGGAATCCCATGTTCGCTTTCAATTCAGGTGTAGCATACTTTTCCCAGACTTCCGTCAAGTCTTCCACCTGGTCATTCTTGATCAGCTTGCTCAGTTGGTCCAGCGTCACCTGCGTAGCGTCGGGAATATCGTTGGAAGCGATGTCTAAATTTACTTTCTCATTGATTTTGGCGCCGTCCGCCACCCACTTATTCGAGAATTCGATATTGAGGAATTCTTTCATGTAACGGGTGTGCAGATTGTCGTCGATACTTTCCCCTGGAGCGAATTTCATAACGTCATTCACGCCCGACCACACGGTCATCTTGACCGGTGTTTCGTACTTGCCCAGCGGATCGATCTTTTCCTCCACGGCCGGTTTGTCGTTCTGCGGTGCAGGTGTGTTGTTCTTCCCGTTCTCACTTGCTGTGTTATTTGCGTTTCCGCAAGCCGCTGTTAATGTCAGCGACGCGATGGCAGCAAGTACGACTGCCTTCTTAGCCCATGATGTCTTCTTCATGCTTTAGAAACCCCTCTCTAATGCAATATTGGTCTACTTCTTCATGATAACGGAGCCAATGATGGGTTAATAGAATAATATTTTGCGGTTGCGGCGTTTTATTGCACTCTTCCTGACACTTCGAAGAACCGGGCCGTAAATGGTTTGGTCAAATGGACCGTAAGTTTGCCTGCCGCCTTGTTGTAATAGAATGGAGCTTGAAATTCTTCTGCCTGCGGGTACAGCTGCCGAGTCGACGTTTCCCCGGAGAACCAGTCGTTCAGTGGAATTCCAAACCGGTCCTCGGCGGATCCGAGCCTCCATACGGCAAGCAGCATCCGGTTCTGGTCTCTGTTCCATAAGCCCAAGGAGCCCCATGCCTGCTGCTCTTTAAGCTTCAGGAGACCGGTCGGGTACACTGGCACAGAATGATGGATATGGCCCCTTTCCTGTTTATAAAGTGCGGTGGCTTGTTGAATGAGTGCCATGTTATGTGCGTCGGCGGCATACAGGTGCCCCGCGAGATACAGGTTGCCGCACAACCCGTTGATCATGTTGAACACCGTCTCCTCGCCATCTTTCATTGTGGCCTGATACGATTCGCTGAGCACGACTTCCGGTGTATTCTGCTCCAGAAACGGAAGCGGGTACGGATAGGCCCAGATGCCGGCCTGTTCCGGGAGAATCGCGGCCAGCGAACCTTGCAGAATGGAAGGGTAGTTGTAGTAGAATTCCTGGTCGCTTGTGCTCTGCAGGTGAAAATGGGAAAGGGCGGCATAGTCTTCCCTCATGCCACCGGATCCGCAGTTTTCCAGAATCAATTGCGGATGCCTGCGTCGGATGGCGTCAATAAACGAGTAGAAGGCATCTGCGTTTCTGCGGAGGTCGTCCACCGAGACTCCGTCCGGGCTGTCGGCAACAGGAATGAAATCGTTATAGTCGTTCTTGATGAAGCGGATCCCCATCCCTGTCAGGCGGTCGAACAGCGCCTCAAAGTAGGCGCAGACTTCCGGGTTCGAAAAGTTAAGGAACACGCGGTCCGGTCCGCCGATTCTTGCGCCGTTCCGATAGAGATACCAGTCCTGGTCCTTGGCGGCGATGGAAGATTCCACATGGCACATTTCAATCTCCAGCCAGATCCCCGGCAACATCCCGCGTGAGGCGATATAATCCAGTATCCCCTGTAATCCGCCCTCGCCGAAGCGTTCATCCACCGGCAGCCAGTCGCCTAATTTCTGTACGGGCGCGTCCGTATGCTCCATGAACCATCCCGCATCGATACAGAAGCATTCGGCTCCCGCTTCGGCAGCCGCATCGATCAGAGGAATCAGCCTCTCCCGGGTTGGCATACCCCAGATGCCGTTCATGAAATCGTTGTAAACGAGCGGGAACTCGCCTTCCCAAGCAGGCGCCGGTTTCAGCGTACTTCTGCGGTAGCGGGTCAGTTGGCTGACCGCTTCGTTAAAACCGCCTTCCGCGCAGCCGTAAGCTGTCGGAACGGAGGTATAGCTCTCCCCCGGAAGCAGCTGTTTCTTCCAGCCGCCGAATCGTTCGCTGCCGGCATCCGTGTGAACGTATAAGCAGCCGCTGTCATCGTTCCAAGAACCGCGGAAGCCAATCTCGATGTTCCACGACGTCGAGGTCTCCACCTGGAAGTACCATACCTTCCCGGTTTCCATATCTTCCAGAACCAGCATCGGCAGGTATTTGGCCGTACTGAAACTGCCCACAGAGGAGAACCGGATCGTATTGGACGGAGGATGCGGCGAACCGTGGTACAGACCGAGATCCTCCAGGTTCCCCGTACGCCATTGTCCTTCCCCGTGCCAAGTCTGCATCGCATAGTGGACCCGAATTTTCTTAGGGTCCTGCCAGTGCCTGACGCCGTCAGTGGCGATGCCGCTCAGGCTCATCGAGGAGAGGTGGTTCATCAACACTGGTTCGGTGCCCGTATTCACGACCGTTGTCGTTTGCCGGATCACATTGGCTCCCGGAATGAACGTCATCCGGACTTGAATCTGTAAATTATAGGCTGCATGCCGGTACGTGAGCAGCAACCCGTCTTCCCGTTGTTCTTTGCTGAGCAGGATACATTCGGCCGGTATGGAGGTCATCCCTCCGAGCGGTACAGGGAATACGCCTCTCGGCTTTCCCGTCAAACCCAATTGAAAATTAGGAAGGGATATGGGCGCCACCCGGTCTTTCCTGTTTCCAGAAGTATTTAGGGCTGTCTGCACGAGCGTCTCTCCGTGCTGGGCGAATTCCAGATGCATGCCCTGATGGTCCACCATCCATTTGGTGTTTTCCTGAACGAGAGTCATTCTTCGCTGCACTTCCTTTCTTGTTCATAAACGTTACGGCTGTGCCATTTGCCTTGCTTGTACAGGGATGATGTTATAAATGTTCTGGGCGTTCCGAAACATGATTTTCTCCGCCAATTGCTCCGCTTGCTTCAACGTAAAGTAGCCTTGTTCCACCTTCTCCGACAACACGCGTGTAAGCACATGGCGGAATGCCATCGATGCCCCCACCGCTTCCTCGGAGGTCCAGGTGTCGCCGCCCCAGGCCAGCGTCCGAATGTCTGGCAGCACTTCAATATACATGTGCAGCGCCTGAACGGCTGCTGACGTAGAAATCAAAGGCAGCCAGTTGATGTCGATCAGGACGTTCTGGTAGTTGTGCGCCAGTCCCGCCGTCTCATGAATCCAGGGAAATCCCCCGTGGAAGAGAACGAACTTGTTTCCCGGATGCGAAGCGATAAGCCCTTCCAGATTCAGCGGGTTGGATCCTTCAAGAAGCGCTAATCCGGTATGAATCTGAATAGGCAGATCCAGCTCTTCCGCAACCTTGCATGCCGCGCCGAGTATATAATCGCCGAAGCGGTTCTGCTCCTCTTGGGTAAGCTCCGACGGATGCTTCAGGTACAACGCTTCCGCTTGCTCGCGGGTTACGGTCTGGAAGCGGATCGTGCGCTGATAAGCCGACGCGCATTTCAATCCTGCGATCGAAGGTCTGCGCCGTACCAGTTCTTCCCTTAACAGCTCCAGATAGGTGTCCAGATCGGGAATTACAGACCCTGCGTTCGCATGCGGATTACATCCGTCATGATCGACCGAATCCGGGTGGAATCCCTGCATCCACATGTCCAGCCGGTATACGGCCGTAACCATATCCGGGTAGCCTACATCGCTCCCCGTGTTCCAATAGCAGTCTTCCAGAAATCGGATATACCCTGCTTTCTCCTGCAAGAGGCGGATATGGTATCCCGGTTCCTGATGGGCCCGGCGGATTTTTTCGGAAAGGCTGTCCCAATTATCAGGCGTAATTTCCTCCTCCCCGTAAATGGAAGATACGGCTTTCTCCAACCAGACAAAATAGGAATTGCAGCGGATCTTCTCAAGCCAAGCCGCGCGGGCGCCCGCCTCCGGGGTCGGCGGAGCGGTATACCATCCCACATAAGAGCAGGAGAACAGCGTATCCAGGGACATGCCTGCATAAAAATCGTCATCCCTGTGGTGTTCATGCGTACTGAAAATCGGGGTTTGTGCTATAAAGGATGCTAAATGCTCACTTGACTTACTCATGTTTCATTCCTCCTGTTTTTACGCCTGTACCAATTTATCCTGGACCGGATACGACTCGATGCGGATCCTTTCCGGATAGCCTTCTTCCAGCACCAGCTCCATGGAATCCGGATATCGGAGCAAGCCTTCCAGTATACCGCCGTTTTCTTTCCACTTTATATCCACCCAGCCGTCCTTCGTAGGAAGCCGGCCTTCCGCCCATTGGACGGTCTGGAACGGGACGGTAATCTTCAAGCGCCCGTGCCCTTGTTCCATGATGTTGACGCCCAGAATCAGCTGATACAGAATATAGCCGGGCGAAGCACCCCATCCATGGCACATACTGACACGCGGTTCTTCCCACAAATAGGTGGGCACATTGCCCTGGTAAGTACTCGGGGTCACGCAGAAGGAACTGGCGTGATCGTAAGTCTCCCACCAGGTCACCGCGCCCCGCGCCACCATGCCGCCCCAGTAATTGCGAATCAGTCCGGCGGCTTGCTTGCGGCGGTTTAGCTTCAGGAACACTTCCAGGACGATGTGCTGGAAGAAGGCGCCTTTCACTTCAGCTGCTTTACCTGTGTTGTAATAATCGGTAAGGAACCGGTCAGCTTCCTCCTCCGTCATCAGGTTCGCCCAAATCGCCAGGAAATTGGTCTGCAGCGAGACGTGCTCTGAAAGCTGGTTTCCGTCCATACAGTCGGCATAAGCACCTTTCTCTTCGATCCATAGATTGGTTCTAATCGCAAGCTGAAGTGCCTCTGCCTTAATCCGCAGCTCCTCAGAATAGTCCGTCAAGCCGAGAGCCTCTGCCAGCGGAACCATGCACTGCAAGGCTTTGTAGTAAATACAAGAGATGGCCGTAACCTTATCCCTCCGGTCGAGGTGCTCCGTCCAGTCGATAAAGCAGAAGAACCCGGGGCGCGCCGCATTAGCGAACAATCCCGTGTCATCGGCCTGTGCGTCGAACCACTCTACGACGCGTACGAGATTCGTCCAAATCTGCTCGAGAAACGCACGGTCCTGCGTATACATGTAGTACTCATACACGCCGATCAGCCAATGTCCGTTGAAGTCCGGAAGCAGCATCTTGTTCGTTTCCGGGCCGGTACCGGGAATCCACCCTTCCTCCTGCTGAATGCGAGCCCCCTGCAGCAGGCATTTGCGGAGAAGCTTCGTGTCGCCGTACATATGATAAATTACTTTGCCCATCACCACGGCATCCGCTACCCACAGCGCCTTTTCCCGCCAAGGGCAGTCCTCCAGATGGTCCTGGCTGTTCATGACCGTCGTAATTTGGCTGATGTCCCATATGCGGTCCAGCATGGGATCCGACGTCCGGAACGTACCTGCCTCCGGAAAATCATAATGCTGGTTCTCGAAGCGGAACATCAGCAAGTCCACCGGCTGCGGGGTCGCCATCAACGTCAGCTGAACATACCGGCAAGCCCTGCGGCCGTAAGGCTGGAGCACGTTCAACCCTTTCTTGAGCAAAAAGGTGTCGACATACTGCAGTTCCAGCGACTCGCCGTAAGCGAGACGGACCACACCGCCCTCAGGCGCATCCATGCGCAGTTCAGGGCGTCCGACGACTTCGGTTGCGAAATCGTAGACGATGCCGGGCAAAGATCCCGGGACAGAAGCATCAATCCGAATCGGGAAGGCAACGGCAAATTCATCGGAAGCTACCTGCACAGCGTCCAGTCTGCCGTAATTCCTTTCCATCCGAACCACCAATTTAGGAGACACCCATTCTTTGTGCAAAAAAGGGATTTCCCTTGCCAAAAGCCGCGGCCACGGGCCATCCGGATCGTTGGCTGCCGCAGCGATGACCGCCGGCGCCCAAGCAGAATCGTCGTATTCGGGCTGTTCCCAGCCGTCCTCCCGTTCCGCTGCGTAAATTTCATTAAATCCGCCCCAGCGGCTGATGCGCATCGTCCGGGTTTCGTACCGCGGTGAAATTCTGCATTTCCATGACGTGTCTGTAACCAGCGGGTTGCCCGCCATATCTAGACTCACAATCAGACCGGCCTCGCCCTGCATCTGTTCAATGACGATATCCTTCTCCCCGAACCGATAACCTACCACCGTGATGCAGTTGCTGCCGGGCTGCAGGAATTCAGTCACATCATACGAATCGTAATACTGCCATTCCGGCGAACAAGGGCTCGGCCCCCGCCCAATCAAGTGCCCGTTTACGCACAGCAGATATTCCTGTGAGGCTGAGATGTGGAGCTTGGCATCATTGACTGTGCTCAATTGAAAAGTCTTGCGAAAATCTACATAGCTGTTGGTTAACGTCGAGAGGCTCTCATGCCAGATCCAGCTAGCTTCCGGATTCATGGGGACTCCAACCCCTCAGCGACAGGCTGCTCCCAATGAAGCTTTGCCCGCCTTGCGATCTCACTGAATTGATTCTCGAGCAAAAGCTTGCCGTACTCCGCCATCCCGGTATGCGCCATATGCCTCCAGAACTCCCAAGGCCCGACCTGCCTCCAGCCTTTCAGCTGCATGCGGAGAATCGCTCGCTCGCTGTCCGCATAAGCTTCCCTTGTCGCTTCATCCCATTGCAGCATCTGTTCCGCTAACGCGGCCAGCCTGTCAGTGATCAGCTCCGCATATCTCTCGCCGAGTTCGGGGGATGACCCTTTCTCGATGTCATCCGTAACGCCATAATCCGGATCCTCTTTGATCCGGTCCATAGCCACCAAGTCCGGATGCAGATGCCATAACAGCGACGTTTCGCCGATGCCTGCGTGATCTCCCCAATACCCTGCATCCAACGCCAGCCAATATTCCGGAACGCCCAGCACAGGCACCTGCAGCCGCTCCGTCATGCGCACGGCCGCCTCGCGCACCACTATCTGCTGGTTGTGGCCGTAATGGCCGGTGACGATAATAATCGCTTTAAACCCGTTGCGGACCGCTTCTTCGCACAGCTTCTCGATCCAAGGGCGAAGCATCACATTGTCCCAGTCGTATTCGCCTTCGATGATGACCGTTGCGGGTTTGTCCAATCCGCCCATGCCCCCGTACAACGGAGGATGGACCACGCCGCCTCCCGCTTTGCGCGCGGTGCGCACCAGCAGCTCATGCGCCTTGAGCGAATCGAGCCCCAGCGCGTTGTGTTCCCCATGCCATTCCACGGTGCCGAGAGGCAGAAACAATACGGGCAGTTTCGCCTGCGCCCGCCTGAATTCGGCCGGAAGCATGCGCTCCCATTGAATTTGTTCTCTTGTCAGTTCCTGTTCCACTCTGCGTACCCCCTGTAAGTAGTGTCCATTTCATCTTAAGACAGTTGCCGGGGGGCGGTAAGAACAATATTTTTACCTTCGGATACTTTCTTGCCGTGTCTCTCTTGAATAGAAAATCAGCCTTACTCTTTAGAAAATACGCCAAGAACCGGTCCGTCCGTCCGTGCTACATTGGGTGCAGATCGAATATCACCTGAAAGGACTGTTGAACATGAACGTATTGAGCAAAGAGACTGTGGAAGCTTACCGGGAGTATGGATTTGTGCAGATCGACGATGTGCTTTCGCCGGAAGAAGTGAGGGAGCTTGCTTCGTATATGGAAGAGGCGATGGTGCAAAAGAATGAACATGCGGTGAACCAGGACGCGCCTGGCGGAAGCTACTATAGAGTGCTGAACCAGAAAGTCAATGTGTGGAGAGACCATGGAGGCATGGCGCAATTTTCATTTCACTCCAAGCTCGCCCGAATGGCGTTAGAGCTCACAGGTGCGGAAGGCATCCGCTTGTTCCATGACCATGCGCTGTGGAAAATGCCTCAGGATTCCAAGCCTACCCCCTGGCATCAGGATTTCCCCTACTGGCCGATGAACGAGCCAGGCGCATTGTCGATCTGGATCCCTGTTGACGATGTGGATGAAAATAACGGCTGCATGATGTTTGTGCCGGAATCGCAGAAGAAAGGAAAACTGACGGGGATCGATTTTTTAAATCCGCAGGACCTGTTCGAGATTGCCGACATGAAGGACATGGAGAAAGATAAACCGGTCAAGGTTCCGCTCAAGGCGGGCAGCTGCACGTTCCACAACGGCCTGACGTTTCACTACGCGCATGCGAACCTGACGGACCGTCCAAGACGCGTGCTGGCGATCATCTACATGCCGGACGGAACCACCTACAGCGGCCAGCCTCACCAGATGACGAACGATATAGGACTGGTTGCGGGCGAACCGATCAAGGGACCGCTGTTCCCACTGCTGGCCAAAAAATGAGTTAAACTTAAAGCCGTTCCCGTTTACACTACTCCGGCAGTTGGTTTACAATCAGGAATAAACCGCTGCTGGAGGGATCGGCCTTGCATAAACTCAGAAATACGGATTACTTCCCGACTGCGGGTCTGCAATTTCACTGCGACCGGGTTATTCTTTCCCCCAACGTTACCGTCACGCCCCACTCCCACGAGTTCATTGAGCTGGTCTATATTGAAGAAGGCAGCGGCCGGCACAGCTATAAAGGCAACACCTCCCGGATCGGCGCAGGTGATGTGTTCATGATTGAGCCGGATGTGGAGCATGCGTACTACGTCGATGCTTCCGGACCTCTGATTGTCCACAATCTGTTGATCGGACCCGCTTTCTTACAGCAGGAAATCCAGTCGCTCTCCGCGCTAAGTTCGTTTATTGAATTTTATTTTGTGGAACCGATGCTCCGGGGATCCTTTCAATTCAAAACATTCCTAAGCCTTGAATACACCCAGCAAGTGCATCTAATGGAACAGCTTAAGCGCATTTCCGAAGAATACAGGGACCAGCCCGTCGGATACTCTCTGGCGATTAAATCCCAGCTGGTGACTCTATTTATCTTTCTAACCCGGTGTTACGAGAATAAGAACGGCCCCAAAGCCATACTGTCCCGCGACCATGACCTCATGGATTCGATCTGCGCTTTCATTCATAAGCATTACGCCCAGCCTTTGTCGCTCGATCAAGTGAGCAGGCTCTGCGGTATGAGTACCGCTTCTTTCTCCGCTAAATTCAAGAAACACGCCGGCAAAACGATGATTGAATACCGCAACGACATCCGCCTTTCTCAAGCCCTTCAGCTGATTACCGTTACGGACATGAAAATGAGCGAAATTTCCAGCGAGGTCGGCTTTGAAGATGTCAGTTTCTTCAACAAGCAATTCAAACAGATGTACGGACAATCCCCTTCTCAATTCAGAAAAAGGCAGCCGAGCCATTAAATCCAACGCTTCAGCTGTCGGTACCGCGTCGGCTGCTCTCCCGTCTGTTGCTTGAACCAGCGGGAAAAATAATGAACGCTGCCGTAATTCAGCCTCTCCGAAATCTCCGTTACCGTGAGCTCGGTCTCCTGCAGCAGCCGTTCAGCCTGCTGCAATTTGCATTGCAAGTGATAGGCATGCGGCGAAACGCCATACGCCTTGCGGAACATCCGAGACGCATAGTCATGGCCGTACGGTGTCCACTCCTCCAGCCAACCGGGCGCATAAGCTTCACAGGCATGCCGTTCCAGCTGATGCCGGACCCAAGCCGCCTCTTCCTTATGATGGAAGGAATGGGTCCCCGCCGTGTCCAGCCAACGGTACAATTTGGCCGTCCATTGGAGCAGCAGACAAGACAGCACGATGGAGGAATAGCGGTCCCCCACCCGGTACTCCCTTACCATTTCTTCGAACAAGGTCTTCGGCCACATGCCCGGACTGCTGCAGTACGGAATGCCCTTCAAACGCTTCCCCGCTTCAAGTACCGGATGCAGCCGATCCATGGATTCTGCAGGAAGAATGGTCACATGGTGCGATCCCGCAGTTACATCCCCCTCTACCGAATCAGGACTGAAATGCAGTCCGTATAACACAAAAGGATCCTCCTCGTCCGCCTCAAACCGGTGAGGTTCACCCGGACCGTAGTAGAATAACGAGCCCGGCTCCGCCTCATACCGGTTCCCCATGATCTCGGCTTTCCCGCGCCCTTTTTCCACATAAATGAACTGATGGTCACAAATGATTCTAGGCCCGAACGTTTCCCCCGGCGTACAGAACAGCCTGTTCACGAAATGCAGCCTGGGTTGCGACGCCCCGTTCATACTGCCGCTTTGCTTCATAAAACCCCCTCCTTTTTCTATAAAAAAACTCCGGTAAAGTGCAAATCGAACACCGTAAATGCAAAGACGGAACCTGCTTTGCGTACTATGCTAAAGATAATCAATGAAAAGGAGGCAATACTCATGACCCAACCGTTACAAGACAACGACAAGAAACCGATCTCGTCCGAATTAACCGACGCAACTCCGCTTCTGAATGACCCTCAGGCATTGCAGGCACAAGCGAAACAGGACGGTGTGCTGTTCTTCCGGGGATTGCTTGACCGTCAGGCGGTATTGGATGTGCGTAAGGCGATTCTGGACATCCTTGATGAATATGATCTGCTTGACCGCAGCCGTCCATTAATGGAAGGGTCTGCAGACCCCGATCAGGTGCACCGTTATACTGCTGAAGAAATCGCTTGGAACGGCGTAGGCGTGCCTCTGGATATTTACCACAGAGTGCAAAAACTCGAAAGTTTTCACGCCTTAGCCCACAGCCCGGCGCTGATTAGTTTATATACAAATTTATTCGGCGCCGAGCCTTTTGTCCATCCGAGACATATCGGGCGGATCATGCTGCCCCATAAAGATCAGAAGCCGACCCCTTCCCATCAGGATTATCTGCATATTCAAGGGACGGAGCATACGTGGACCTGCTGGGCACCATTGGGCGATGTGCCCCGCGAACTCGGCGGATTAGCCATGCTGAAGGGGAGCCAACAGTCCGGTCTGCTCGGGGTTACAGCGGCACCGGGAGCAGGCGGGCTGGAATCCATCCTGTGCGGACTCGACTATGAATGGCAGACCTGCGAATATCAAGCCGGGGACGTCATTACGTTCCACAGCCATACCGTGCATAAATCGATGCCGAACCAGATCCCGGGCCGGGTCCGGTTGTCATGCGACTTCCGTTATCAACCGGCTCATGAACCGATCGAATCCGCGTCGCTTCTGCCTCACGGGCCTTTTGCCTGGGATGAGCTCTATGAAGGATGGACCCGCAGCGAGCTGATGCATTACTGGAATAAGATGAATTTCGACTATACTACCTTTGATGAATCGATTCGCTGGCAGAAGGATAAGATCTGCTAGGAAGTCTTGCATCGTAACAGAAAGGTTGCGGGAAACATTCCCGCAACCTTTTTTTGTACTCTATAGATTCCGACTTAGTAGCTGATTTGCGGGTTCCACCAGACCGATTCTTTCAAAGCATCGTTCTTTGCGTTTACATGGAAGTAGAGCACATCTCCCTGATTTACCGAAACGGTCACATTGTGTACGGCAGACTCCGCAGCAAAAGAAAACGGATTTAAGGAAGCCGACCACAGTTGAGTCCCGTTCTTCATAATTTTCACATCCGCTCCGTCCCCTTGGGTCCGGTCATTTACAATATATTGCGGGCTGCCGGTAACCGTCAGCGTTCCCGTGACTGGGGATACCCACTTCATTACGGCATCGCTGCCTACAGCCGGATTGGACGCTACCCTTGAAATTTTGGCGCCTCCTCCCGACCAGTAATCGTTGAAAGCCTGATCATGCACATAAGTCATCGGGCTGTAAGAAGTCCCGTTATACGTTTCGAAATACCAGTTCCCGACTCCGCCCACATAGCTGACGAAGTTGGGCTCCTTCAGGGTCACGGTTCCCGCAGCAGGCCTTAACGCACCCGTCGGTCGTGTGACGATACCGGATCCGAGCCAATTCGTATATTGAATCTTATAGTAGTAAGTTTGCCCGTTCACAGCCGTGGTGTCTTCGAAATGCATGCTGACCGGATTCGTATTGATTTTTGTATAATTGCCGTTGTAGCTCGTGCTGCGGTAGACGTTTGCTCCCGTATCCCGGCGGTTCTGGGCCCAATACAGATCGACTTTGCCATTGCCCGGAATGCCGAACGGAACCGCGTCATTGACCGGAAGATGACCTGCTACCGTAATGCGGTCAATATCTACCGTGCCGGTAAAGGCCGTGCTGCCGTCACTGCTGAACGGATAAATGCGAAGCTTGTTGATGGTCCCCGACCAGTTTCCGTTTGCCCCGACAGGGAACACGTAGTCCGTAAACCCGGTATCCCCCGGCTGTATTTGAATTACCGTGCTTTTATTTGCATCCCAGGCCGAATCGGACTCTGTAGTCCATTGAATTTTAGCCTGGAATGCGTTGGTCGCATTCTTGGCATACATCCGGATGGACTGATTCCCTCTCGCCTGGATTTTCAGATTGCCTTGAGATTCAACGTAAGGGGCGGTACGGTTCGTCATCGTCAGTTTCAGTGCCCCGCCAGTAACCGAAGATGAGTCGATTTGCGCACCGGCCGTCCACCCTTCCGCATTCCCGTTCTGATTAAATTCCCAAGGGAGTAAATCAGGACCCTCAACCACGTCGATCGAGTCAATATTGACCGTGCCTGACGTAGCGTTCAAATCCAGACGCAGGCTTTGGAGCACCCCGGCAAACTGATAGTTATTGCCCAGATCGAACCAATACGTACGGTATTGTGTATCGTTAGCGACAATCGGAATCGTAAGCTGCTGATTTCCACTGAAGGACGCATTCTGATCCGTCGTCCAGAACAGCTGCGCGGAGGTGCCCGCCGTATTGTTCTTCATCACGACACGGACATAATGGCTGCGTTTTCCTCGAAGGTTGAGCTGAGCCAGCGAAACGATGTAAGGATCATTCCCTGTAATCGTAAAATTCAACTGGCCGTTCACCGACGCGCCCGTTACATTGTTAGTCACTGTCCAGCCCTCGAAATTCCCGCTGGTATTGAAAGACCATGCGGCTGAATTCCCCGCAACCGGCACGGAGACGGCAGCAGTGACAGGACCGCAGTTATCGTTCGTATCGCAGGCCGCGATCTGATAATAGTATGTTTTGTTATCAAATAAGTAGTAGTCCTTGTATGACGTTCCCGATGAGGCAGGCAAGGCAGCGATCATCTGGCTCTTGTCGGCAGCGAACGAGCTTTTCGTGCTGCGGTAAATCCGGTACTCCCTGACATTTCCTGCCGAGGAAGCATTCCAGTTCAGCGTCACGAAGTCTCTGGAAGAATCCAGGACGGCAGTGACACCTGTGAGCTGTGCAGGTGCCGTAGTCGAATTAGCGGCTGTAGCTGCTGAACTTTGACTCGAATAAGCTCCCTCATTTCCCGCTTCATCCAAAGCAGACACTTTGTAGTAGTAGGTTGTGGACGGATTCAGACCGCTGTCGGAGAAGCCCGCCCGGTTGGAGAATCCGACGAAATTGGCCGCCGACGGGGTAAAGCCGGAAGAAGTGCTCCGGTATATTTTATACTCCGCCACACCCTGATTAGCTATAGCAGGCCAGCTTAAACCGATCCGATGACTGCCTGAAGTACTTGCAGCCACAGTTCCTACGGCGCTTGGCGGCGTATAATCAGGCGTGCCTTTGTAGATCGCCGGGGTTCCGAACACGACCCAGTCAGCATTGCTGGTCGTCTTCCCTTTGTTGGAGGCCAGCGTAATCTGCACGGTTTGACCCGCATAATTCGTTACATCGATCATCGCGGGCTCCCAACGATGCCATGCACTGTAGTGCGGCTGGGAATAATCTCCTGTAAAGACAGCAGTTCCGTTCACCAGCACTTTCACCTTGTAACCGTCGGAGGTATTGGCTCCGTCTGCCAAACCGGAATGGATGGCGATATTCAGACGTTGTCCGTTGGTTACGGAAGGCAGGGCAACATTGCTGTAGACCGCCGTTGCATCTCCGGTGTTAGGAGCATGAAGAAAAATTCCGTCTTTAGCTATACCGCCAACCGTATAGGAGCCGGCAGTACCGGTAATCGTGTTGGAAACGACAGCCTGTGAGAAATTCGCCTTCATATCATAGACCAGGGTGCCTGGCGAGTCGATATCGAAACGGGCCGGCCGGCGCTGATTGCCAAAGGCTGCAACGAAATCCTGCATCGCCGTTTCAAACTGTGTATTTTTAATCTCATACGGGGAAGTAACAGGATCAAACCAACTGAGCGGTGAAATGTAGTGCGCCCCGCCTTCATAGGTTTTTACCAGCCCGTCGTAATTGTAAGCTTTATCAGTCTTCTGCATAGGATTATACTCCGGTGAGCCCCAATTCTTGTTGTAGCCCAGTACCTGTTTCATATAATCCTCATCTTTGGTTGAATCTCCATACAAGGTTACACCCAAAGATCCCGGAGAGAGGTCGGCGGTAGTCAGAATCGAAGACGTTAAGTAATACCCTTCCGATCCCGAAGTAATATGGTTTTGATGAGCGAATACACGGTTAGCCGGCAAACCCGCTTCGATCAGCCAGTTCGCTAAATCCTGCAAATGATGCTTCAATAGCGTCGTTCTCCATCTTGTCCACTCTTCCCAGAACGGATTCCCGTCGGCTCGGGTACGAGGAGGATCCACCGCACTCCACGAAGCAAAGCTGGTGCCCATCGCCGTATTAAACTGGCCGATGGAAGTGAACACCGGGCTGCGTGCCTCGCCCTTATACGCTCCGTTCACAGGGTCATACATCCCGGTGCCTGTGAGCCATTCCTTCCACTCCGAGATGGATAACGGATTGTAATCCGAATATCGGGTGCCGTCCCATACATACTGCCAATCTTCCGAATCCAAGCTGACGCCCACTAACAGGTCAGGGTGAGCAGCCCTCCATTCGATAAGCCGCTGGGCTACCTGCTGGAGATTCCGCTTTTTGAAAGCATAATGCTTCAGGTTCTTTCTTGAATACGTCATATAGTTGTGCTGATCGATACTGCGGAACATATCCCAATTGTTCGTATCCCACATCGTCGTTCTCGTATCATCCTGCAGCGCGTGCATCAGTCCGGCATCACCGGCCCATCCGCCCGCGTTCAGTTGGATCAGCAACGGCTTCTGGTTATCCTCGGCATATTTCAGCTGTTGATCCAGGAAGTTGGGATCCCAGTTATAATTCTGTTGATGCGATAAAGTATCTAAACTTAGATATGAAGTTTGAGTGCTCAATCCTGACTTCACATAGGGTGAATCGCCGATCGAAGTGACAATTCCGTTGTACTCCGCGTTGATCCGCTGTTGGGGAGGGGAAGGCCAGGTGTTAGGCAAAATATAATACGTTTCATCGTAAGTCGCAGCAGAAGCTAAGGAACTACACCAGGCAGACAACAACATCACACTTAGAAATCCGCACCTTTTTTTCACACAAATAAACTCCTCTCGTTTATGCATAATGGATGAAAACCAAACCGCGAAATTCGATCACCTCCCTCAAGTTTCTATGATTCCATCATATATTGACTGAAAACGGTTACATAGGATGATATTTTTACTTTCGAATACTATCTTGTCACTTTGCGACAAGCGTCTTGTCGTAATATAAATAGGCCCGGTCTATGGACCGAACCTTGCTCTACGTATGAGATTTCAACAGTTACGCCATCGATGATGCACCACTTTGTCCACCTATCAAGCCTCCGGATAAGTCTCTCTCACGAACTTCGCGCATTGAACAATGAGTTTCTTCAACACTTCGGTATCAATATCCGCTACTTTGTTGATATAGATGCAGCCTTTGGCTAGCGTATGCTTGCCGAAGTCCGTCAACAGCGCGTCCTGCGTGTTGTCCCCGGTGGCGATATACAAGCTGATCTTCGCTTTGCGAGGCGAGAACCCAACGAGCGGCGCATCGCCTTCATGCCCTGAGGCGTACTTATAGTGATAGGAACCGAAACCGATAATACTCGGTCCCCACATCTTCGCTTCATAGCCCGTCGTCTCCGTGAAGATATCCAGTAGCCGATACGCATCCTCCCTCTTCTTCGGGGACTCCACCCCCTCAATGAACTCAATTACACTATGTTCGGTTTCTTTCGTCTTGGTTTCATACATAATCATTCGCTCCTTTGGGTCTTTTTACAAGTATCAACACGAACCGGACCACGCGCTTTTTACACCCTTCGGAACTGTAGATGGGCTATTGGCTACCTACCGTGTTTACACATTCCAATGAATTAACAGTCCTGCGTGAGCCAAGCCGCCTCCAAAACCATACATTAATACTTTATCACCATTCTTAATTCTCCCAGTTGTAACTCCTATATCTAAGGACAATGGAATCGTTGCTGAGGATGTGTTTCCGTAGTTGACTAAACTGTATAATGTTCGTTCTATAGGGAAATTGCTTTTTTCACAAATAGACTCCAGCATTCTTAAGTTTGCACTGTGAGGAACAAACCAATCCACTTCATCCAAGTTAATCGAAGCGTTATTCATAACGGATTGCATTCCTTTCGGTATCGTTTTAACAACCCATTTATAGACCTCTCTACCATTTTGTACAATATAGCCGCTATCGGTTAAATCTTCATTGTGCATTCGGTTTGATAGAATTGTGCAGTATAAATGATGTCCACCCTCTCCTTCTGATCCCAAATGTGATGAGATAAAACTTGGTTGGTGTTCATCATATTCTACAAGAGCGGCTCCTGCGCCATCACCGAAAAGTATACAAGTAGTTCGATCCGTATAGTCCGTTATTTTGGATAAAGTTTCAGCACCAACAACAAGAATTTTTTTGTTTAAACCAGATGTTATCATACCATTTGCTATGTGTAAGCCATATGTAAAACCTGCACAAGCAGCATTTAAGTCAATGGCTCCAGTATTCTTAATGTCCAACTTAGTTTGAAGATATGAAGCTACACTAGGAGTTTTGAAATCAGGAGTTATTGTACACACAATGATTAAATCTACATCCTCAACAGATTTACCGTATCGTTCCATTAAGTTTAATACAGCTTTATAGCTAATATCGCTCGTAAACTCTTCTTCACCGGCTATTCTCCGCTCTTTAATACCTGTTCGCTGAACAATCCACTCATCATTCGTATCCACCATTTTTTCTAAATCTTGATTTGTTAATCTTCGCTCTGGAACATATGAACCTATTGCAGTAATCCTTGCTTTGGAACTTGACATTCTTATCACCTCTTTAGATTATATGTTTAATATCTCATATTAATACCTGGTACTAATTTATTACAGAATCTTACCACTAACATTATATTTCTCGCAACTCTATTCACCACGAAAACGTTTAATATCTCGCATCGGAGGCATGCCGACATCCGGGCATATTCTCTGTTAAATTCCGAGGGGCTTTCACAACCCAAATCCAGCATCCGCCGCTTCAGTATCCCCTGAGAGCAGGAGACGACGGGCTTCTTGTAATCTCACTTGTTTTTGAAATTGGAGAGGACTCATGGCCGTTATTTCTTTAAAGTGATGATGAAGTGACGAAGGGCTCATATTTACAGCAGCGGAAAGCTTAGAAATTTGTAGCGGTTCGTTGAAATCACGTTCGATCCATTTGACAACATCTGCAATTCGTTCAGCATGACTCCCGGCCACGCAAAATTGTTTCATAGATTGACCTTGTTCATCTTGCATAATTCGATAAAGAATCTCTTGCGTAATTAGAGGAACAAGTACGGGAATTCCTCCGGCGTATCCAGGAGACGAACCAGCCGAACAACCTATGCGGTATCACCGACCGCGGCCGTTTATTGTGCTACCAAGTATGCTGTACGCGCCATAACGGAAGGATTGCGTCAAGAAGTTGGGTCGGGTATCCGTGTTACGTCTATATCTCCAGGTGTAACGGAATCTGAACTTGCCGATAGTATCTCTGACGATCAAGCGAGACAGGTCATGAAAGAGTATCGAAAAATTTCCATTCCTGCTTCATCTTTTGCTCAATCCATATTGTTTGCCATAGAACAACCGCCGGAAGTTGACGTAAATGAAATCATCATCAGACCGACTGCAAGTTCCGCTTAAAACACAAAGAAGAGCTACAGCGTTTCATTGCTGTAGCTCTTCTTTGTTGTGAATATCTTACTTCAACGTAAGTTCCTTTTTCCACGTTAATTCCTCACCTTGCTCATCCTTAAACAGAATTACAATCTTTCCTGTCTCGCCTTTCATCGAATCCGAATAGAAGAATCCTGTCATTTGTCCGTTGCCGCTTATGCAAAATCCGTCTGCACCGCTTGCTCCGTTTGCAATCGCATCTTGAACTGAATTGATAATCATGTTGTCCTTGGACAACCACTGCATTTCGGCAAGGGCGAACCCTTCCGGAAGCTGTTTCACGGCAAAATCAAAGCTGTTCCCCTCAATAGGCTTCTTTGTCTGGTCTATGAAAACCTGAATGTCCTTGTCAGTGTCGGTTGTAGTCTCAGGTTCTGTTTCAGCTGAATTATTTCCAGTGGCTTCATTCTCTGGCGTCGTTAAAGACGAATTCGTCTCCGGTGCGGCGTTGTTGGTCTGATTACTACATGCACTGGCCATCAACAGTAGGATCAGTGCTGAAATTAAAATCAAATATTTGTGTTTAATCATGGGTTGTTCCTCCAATTGATTAGCTTTCAATCCAAAATCTTTTTACGATATTACCGTCATCTTCTGTAAAGATGGTGTCCGGTACTCCACCGTTTTACTGCCGTTAAAACTCTTTTGTCATCGGTTACTAACCAGTATGTAGAACTTGGGACCCAATCTTCGGGGATATGCTCGCGATTTTCATTTCAAAAAGAAGTTCAATCATACCTGCAAAATCAGCCGGGTCTTTGCTAACTACCCATCCATACCATTGCTTCTCCACTAGCCTTCCATTCCTCATTAAAAGCTAGGTATTCCTCTCGATATTCAATACTCGGTTTTGCCAGAAATACAGTCTGCAAGATCAGCACCTCCTCGATGGGTTTAAGCGTTGTTCATGTTATTGTCCTCGCTTATGTACTGAGTTTAATCCCAAATGTTTAAATACTTTCGAAACAAGTGATTTAGAATCTCAGTTGGATCCTCTTGTTCAACCTTAATGAGGTTAGCATACCCAGTCATTCTTTCAATCTCTGTATCTATAAAATCATGAATTACTTGAATGCGAGGTTCCAAATCCATTTCATCGCCAGACATCTTTCTAGCAAGCAGAGCATCTATTTCTTGCTTCAGTTCGGTCCTACCTTGAAGAATGTCATCCACCAGTTCCTGAAACAAGATTGGGGGATTTGCGTTATATTTTTCGATCCACAAACAAGCCATAATCGGTCTGAGGACATAAAAATATTTCTTAATTTTAACTAAATCACCTTGCAGATACTCTCGAAAATTTCCTTTTGCCATACTTAAGTAATGGTGCAAGGATGCCTTTGGTGAGAAAACTTCTTCTTTGAGACTCTTCATCTCATCCCTGAATCCATAACCCTCGTAATAGATAATGCTAGATTCAAGCCACTCGAGGAGAGGCGGATTCGACTTTCTAAACAGCTTTAGCGCTTTCCTGATATCCCACCCGTTTATATCCAAAAGATTGTTGACTGGTTCCTCAATGACATCTCGTTTCTCATCAATAGACAGGTACCAAGCCGGTTGTTTTATGTAAACGAATCGAACATCGTAATCACTATCTTTGGAAGGAAAGCCCCAGGCTCTGCTCCCCGATTCTACCGCAAACAACACTTTAATCTGGTGTAATATTTCGATCTCTTTGAGTTTAGCTAGAATCGTTTCATTCATGGTATGCTCATCTCCTTTTGAAAACATTATACCATCGTTATGAGCGCTCCATTATTTTTTAAAACGAGCTTACCTTTGACACTCCACAATTGCCGTATCCTTCAACACGAACCGCACTACGCCGCTCAGATGTTCCTCGAATGTATCGTAAATTCGTCCGGCGCTTTTGCAACCTTTAGGGACTGTATGAGGGCTGTTGGCGACATAACCGATTTGACCAAGCGCAGTCACCTCCGCCTTAATCGCCTCCTGATCGAACGCATTATCCGGCTCCTTGCGCAGCACAATCACCTGCCCCGGTTTTACGAACCCCGTTCCGAGATGATGCTGCATGCCTGTGATGGCAATATACGTTAGTTGTTCCACATTCACGTTCCCCTTTAGCAAGATGATAGTGCCTATTGTATCAGGAGCACGTGACCACGCAGTGTCAGCGAATGTCCGTTCGCAAAAAAATTCCGCAGAAGTTCTGCGGAATTTAGATTCATTTGGATGTCTTGGCAACACTAATCCCTATTCCTGTACAAAAAAATTAAAAAAAGAATAAACATAATCAAAACTAAGGACATGCTGTTAGTTATCAAAAAAGCATACCCCACACCCTCCATCGCCAAGCTAACGGCATACACTTCCATCAATCCAATACCTATAAACAACAGCCAAAAGGTTTTCTTGTTTAAATCCTTAACTGATTTGGTTCTGATGATTTGAAGGATTTGAGGTATCCAGCCGAAAGAAAGGATAACCCCGCCGATTAGCTGAAACATGGCAAATATCATGATATCCCCTCCCATTGTTAATGATATGCTATGGAACAGGAAAAGACACCCGAGGGTGCCTTTTGTTCTGTGTGTGATTGGCGCAACTTAAATCTACTCAAGGTACATTGCTTTTAGTTGAGCGCGTTCCTGTTTGGTAATGCCCAGACCCTGCTCAAGGAATACGTCGATGGATCCGTATTTCGTTTTCATTTCTTGGATGGCGGCGCCCAGGAATTCTTTTTGCACACCCATTAATGCGGTAATCGCTTTGACCATGTTCTCGTCTTTCACTTTTTGCTTAACGCCTTCAATCATCATCTTGTTCGCTTCCGCACGGTACACGTTGCTTAATAAATAATCTTCCATGACCGTCTTCTCATCTACGCCAAGCGCCAACAAAATCACGGCCGAACCTACACCCGTACGGTCTTTACCCGCGGTACAATGTTGCACAAGTGCCATATTGTTCTTCTCGTTCAGCAGTTCCATTAACGTTACATAAGGTTCCGGTTTCTCAATCATGCTTTTGTTGCCCATCACAAGAAGTCCTACCGCCGTTTGTTCATCTTTCAACATGCCTGAAGCCATAATGCTGTTCAGATCGGCTCCTGAACCTGTATTCCCTTGATCTGTGCGAACATATTTAACGCCTTTAAGGACCGGATCCGGCATCGCTTTGACTTCAGAGTCATTACGGTAATCTACATTGGTCTTCAGGCCCATACGCTCGACATATGCCAAATCTTTAGGTGTAAGATGTCCGAGCTCCTCCGCACGATACAACTTGCCCCACTTCACGGTTTTTCCGTCTGTCGTGCGATATCCGCCCAAGTCACGGAAGTTGAATGCGCCTTGCAGGTTCACTTTGCGCTCAGCCGTCGTTACGGTGGCACCGTTGCCGGCTTTAATTTTGAAATACACGCGGAAGCCCGGTTTCGGATCTGCCGTTACATAACCGCCGAAGCTTGTATAGGTGTGCGCCAACAGTTTTCCATCGGATTCAATGTTGTCGGGAGAAGTGCTCCAGTAAATTTTGGCCGGCCCCAGGTTGCTACTTGTTTTCCAGTGGATGACCATCTTACCGTGATTGGAACGTTCCACACTTGCTGCAGAGAAATGACCTTGTACTGGGGCAGGTGCTGCGGATGCTGCGACCGGTGTCAGCGCGCCCACCATAAGCGATAAAGATAAAACAATAGTTGTCATGCGTAATGATCTAATATTCATCATCAGTTCTCCTCGAATCAGATTAAGTTCATGTTGAACACTTGTCTCATTCTAGGCCCTAATTGTTTTCTGAAAAACATGATGATGTAAAGTTTATATTAAAATATATACATATCAAAAAAGCCAACAACCCGTGTTGTTAGCTTCTCGTCACCTCTACAGGAAATCTTAACACCGTTTTCAACTTCGCTGGTTCCGTCTTTCGGGGGTCGGACAGGTAGATTTCACGATGAATTTTGCTTGACCGAGTATACCCCTGTTCCGTACAAAACCCTTCCATCCGTTCAAAACTCGCCGGCTCCTCGTCAAAACTTCCTCGATGCATCATCTGACAACTCAGTCCATTTTCCACATGCCCAAACCGGATCCTCTCAAGCAACGGATTAGACTTTTTCCTTTTGGAATGTTCCACATATCGTTCATAATTCTCTTCCGTTACAAAATCGGGCTGGCGGATCATAATCGTATACTTCAGATTGCTTTTGTCCGTCGCGGGCTTAGTGTAATCAAGCAAATCCCATTCGCCTTCAAGCGGAAACACCGTGTATTCATAGTATCCTTTCGGCACATGATCACTTTTGTATGACATTCTCACAGCATAACTCACACTGTACAAAGCTTCGATCACCCTGCCGAACTCCTCGCCGTTAGGGTCCCCCGAACCGCTGACCATGAAGAATGACATCCGCGGGACGTCTACGATTTCAGGTACCGTTTTTGGTACATAGAGTTGCTTATAATCTTTTTTGTAGTCTATTTTGGGGCTCAAGGTTAGGCACCTCCCATCAAGATCTTAATTCATAAAAATACTGCACAATCGGATGCTTTGCCTTCATCTTCTCGGACATGTTTAGAATCCGTTTTTTTCCAACTCGCTTGTCCACCAAAGCCAGAATGTTGAGTACGATGTCTTTACTTTCAATGCTTTCCTCGATTGGGCTGGATAAAAACGTATTAGCGACAACGATAAAATTCGATTTGCTTAAGGATGACTGTGCTGACAAAAGCTCTTTTGCATGTTCAGTTATTTTTCTGCTGCGTGCAATAACTTCTAGACGATGCTCCGGCACGAGCCCCTTGGTATCTTTGCGAACCTCTTCAATTTCTTCGTTGTTAATCGGTAGTTGGATAGCTGGATCATTCTTAATCTCTAAATCCGTCTGGTACCATTTCATTGAGTTATGTATATCATTCATATTGAGTACATTCTTTTTGTCGACCATAATATAACAAATTCCTGGCTTGTCGGGTAAATAACGGTATCCGGTTGCGCTGTATTCGACCCTTCCATTTAACGCAGGAGAGAGGAAACTCTCCAGTTGTTGCTTTATTTTACTCCAAGCCATGTAATCCTCCTGTGTTCTGTAACAAAATATATCTGCAATTCTATTATACACAATCTGATAACAATGAATGAAAGGAGGGACATCGGTCTCAAAACTTTAGGTTAATACTCAGATGGTTACACGAACGATATATCTCTCGAAGGTTATGGGTAAGCCCCTCTCCGTTGCGTTTTTCTCAAAGATCTGCGTGATTTCTGACATAGACTCTTGCAATACCATTTCATATATCAAAGGCTTTTGACCATAAACACTCATTTTCACAATATCGATAGGTTCATGCAGGTATTCCATACTTCTGACGGTTTCAATCTCGGCCTGAGTTAATCCACCTTCCTTTAACCTTTCAGTCAAGTTATCAAGTATAGGTTTACCTATTGGGGACGGTTCATAAAGTTCTGGGAATAACTCCGACAAACCCGAAGTACTGCGATCACCGGGGTGAAGACCAATGAGTTTGCCGCCTTTTTTAATGATTCTTTTTGCGTCAAGGTAAGCCGATGTTGGACCTCTACGATTATACGCACAGTCAAATTCCTCATTATCAAAAGGCAGCCTGCCTTTCGTATTTACCGTCAAGAACGTGGCATTGGATCGACCTGCTTGATTCCCCTGATGTATAAAGTCTTCTGTTATGTCAATACCTACTAGATGCTTTGCCACTGGTGTCCATTGCAAGGCGAACTCCCCGTGTCCACAACCGATGTCCAATACCTTCATGCCTGGAACCATCAATGCCACCTCATTAGCAAAAATCACTTCTCCGTTGGGCGTTGTAATCGTCGACTTCCAGGGATACGAATACTGTCCTGTTAAACTACCTAGCTGGGCGTACCATTCGATGGAATGAGGGCGTACCCATTCAGGATGAGTCTTGGGATTGAACATATTGTTTATGCACCTCCGATTTGTAAAAAAATTTACCATAATTAGTAACTATGTAGTTTATAGGTGAACTAATTTTCTATTGCGGAATTGTACGCTGAAGCGTATGTAAGAGAATTGAATGCGTATGTCTTGCCGACGATTCCATTTAACACTTCTGAGGAACATGCTAACTTTAAGGAACGGTAACGGTTAGCCCCAATATTTTGACCGCGATGTTATATGAATTACAAATATCCTCAAATGATCTTGAATGCTCCGAATCACAATAACCATTGTGCTTGGGAAGATGCTCTAAGAATAGCAGGACTTGAGGGATTGAATGAGATGCATGGCTGGTTGTTGTCCTTACGCTGACTATATGGGATGGGATAAACTTACCGAAGACGGATGCTGGGGAGAATTTAAAGAAGGAATTTATTCGGATGACGAACTAAGGGAGAAAGGGAAGATCTTCGGGGAGACATTTATTCGCAAAAGATCCGAGGGTTTGATGCAGTTGCTGAAAGAAGCTTATTGTAGGAAGATGGCACTCCAGTCCTCACGTAATTATATTGCGCAGAGCAGCCCACATTGGTACATGACACAATTATTTCCCAATAGAGTCTCTAAAAACAAATTCTTTCTCATCGTCTTCCTCATCAAAATATATCACCTTTTGGTTTAGTCTATTAATTAAATCTCTACTTAATCCATAGGTGTTAGATAAGCAAATGGTATCAAATTCTTCGCTCTAATCTTTTTGGGACCATTTTCGGTTGATATAATAACATTACAATTTGGACTGTAATCACTTAACATCTGTCTGCAATTACCACAAGGAGAATATACGATATCACTTCTATCACCGCCTATGGCAACAATACAGTCAAATTCACTTTCTCCATTCATAATTGCATTACTGATAGCAACTGTTTCTGCACAAGCTCCATATAATGAGTATACATTTATCCCCAAGTAGACTTTACCGCTTTTACATCGTAATGCACAGCCAACTGTATGATTAAATTTTTTATGGTCATAATTTCTTTTTATAATATCTCTTGCCATACTAATGAGTTCTTCATCCGATGATGTTATTTCTTCAAGTAACATAAGATTCTCCTATTCAAGTGCGAATTGTCAGAAATAATTTTTTTACCCTTCTAGAACACATCCACCGCCAACGGTGCCAACGATGTCGTTCCGAAATTATCGGGCAAGGGGACGGGTCGTGTTCAAAACTGGGCACAAATGCTGCTTCTACTAACTGTGCTCTTCCTATATGATGTCTCAATTATAATCGCTATCATCAATTTCACTTATGGCAAGTTCAAATTCAGCTTGGCTGGGTTGAACTGCCTTTTCTTTTTCAGGAAAGGCTTTATCGAATGCTTCAAGTTGGCTTTCATCGGTCTCCATACACTCACTAAAAAATATTGTTCCGCTTACGCTGTCAAATGCACCTTGATAAAGTGGTAACGCCATGATTCCTGTATAATAATTTCCATCGGGCATAGCAATGCCATATTTTTTGGACCCAATAAAACCATATGGTTTGTAATGGTAAGGGTACCCTCCAATGATGATAGCAGTATAGCCAAGTTTTTTGGCTTCTTCAATAGAATGTACGATCAATGCACGCCCTAATCCTTTGCGCTGTAACGCAGGAAGAATACTGACGGGACCAAAAGTTATTGTCTTGTGTTCGATTCCATGATTATTAATTACTTTGGAATGTGAGTAGAATATGCTCCCAGCAATCTTTCCATCAAGTTCTATAACAAAGGACAATTCCGGAATAAAATCGGCATGTCTCCTTAAATTGTGAATAATTAAATGCTCATTACAACCTGGACCGTATAAATTCCAAAACGCCTCTCGAGTAATTTCCTCCACAAGATGGTAATCTTCGGGGCGTTCATGCCTTATTACAATATTCATTTTTTATATCCTCCAAGACAAAATGATGTTCTAGCAAAGACAATACTCTTATCGAAACTACTTCAATTATAACAAAATGCGAAGGCATGAGCATAAATAGCCATTAACTTCAATTAACATCTTATGATTTTAGAGTATATCGTCAGTCCATAGTCACCTTTTATCTTGTCTCTTTATCTGATACATTTTCAATTGTTATACCTTCGAAGTGTGCTTTATCCTTATATTGCAAAAGGACTTCCTTGATATCATTAACGTTGTACAAGCTGCATTCAAAAGGTAATTCCAACCCTTCATAGTAAGTAACTATTGAAACTCTTATTGCTGGGATTAAATAATCACCCCAAACATAAAAGACAAAAAATCCCCCTCTATAATGCTTGTTTAAATATGTAATCAAAGAAATTTCAACATAACCAAGCACTTGCTCTAGTTCACTTATTAAAATACTTTCTTTTTTTATCAACTTGTTTAAATTTTGAATGGTGCAGAGGATTATAGTTAGCTTCAGCATTATATTGTTCTTTATCGTTAGAGAATAATAAGTTAGGTTTCTCTGATACCGCTATTATTTCATGGTAGGCTTTTATACCTTTACTCTTTAGAAATTCTATCATTTTATTGTCACTGCCTTCAGATTATGGATACACCTAGCTACATGCTTACCAAACAGATAGCCTTGTTCTAAAATCATTTTCGTCGGTTATATACTCAACATTCTCAAAGCCTTTATCAATGGCATTCAGATACAAGTCATCAAGTATCTTGTTGTCTTTACAATAAACTGTGACATATGAGGAATCGACTACTAATAGAACCAACTGGCATTGGCTTATTAAAAGGTAAGTACATCTTCAATGCTCTCACCTTTTGGAAATGCTTTAAAATTCGCAAAAATTATATAGTAATTGCTTGAGTTAAGAATTTCACTGAGATCTTGCCCCTTCATCCCATATATCTCACCTTGAAACAAGGGCTCACTTCCCCCAGTGTCCTGATATGCTTCTTCTCCTCCAATATACCAATCGAATTGACTTATGTTGAAAGGCAACAGTACATCTCCAAGATAGTTGCCCCACTCGTTCTGTATCTCTAATTGAATCCCTCTTTTCATTTATACTCTCCTTATGATCTGCCTGTATATCCACATTAACGCAATACTTCGTCAGATTTAAAATTCCTTATTCAGCTTCTAAACCATATCTTAAATTGTTTGGAATCATTATTTCATTTTTCCATTGCTCAAAAGAGTCATAAACAGTTGTTACTGGCCAAAAAGGATCTGGTTCTACTGACCCGCGCCATGTTAAATGAACCTGAGCGTATTTCTCTCCTTCTACGTATTTAAAGAGATATTCATCCCTATCTCTTCTTCTTGCCACTATCTCAACATTTTCACCATACAGCACATGATTTTCACACATTTCTTTCTGTAATTCATGAAAAAATTATAGATTCTGAAGATTGCCAGGGATCAAGAAAAATTTCTAGTTGCATATCGGCACCTCTTTTTATTGTTATGCCACTAACCCAAAAAGTGAGCTATTTCCCCAACTTTTTCTTGGCAACATAGGTTATACAATCAGTTGTCAGCTTTACTGCTTTTCCATTTCTTTCAATTTCATATTCTATTTGTTTTACAAATTGCTTTTTTATTTCCCATCCAGCATATTGTTGATTTAATAATTCCATCATTCTTTCAGTAGAAATATTCACTTCAAACATTGGATCCAGTTCTTGTTCATTTTCAAGGATTATTTCTTTTATGTTCGATCCAATAATAATACAATTGGTTCCATTTGTTTTGGTTCCAATAGTCATTTCATTAAGTTTTCTTTCCAATGCCCTTTCCGAACTTACATGTTCCAGGGCAGATACAGCAATAATAATGTCATACTCCTCTTGTTCAATGGTGAATTCTTCAATGTCTGATAGTCTTGTTTCAATAAATTCTTCGACCCCAAATTTCTGACTATATAATTTTAATTTTTCTATTGCAGACTCTAATAAATCAACGCAGACTACTTTACCACTTTTATTTCTCATAGATTCCGCTATAGGGATGCTATTTCTACCAATCCCCGATCCTAAATCTAGTACACATAAAAATTCTTGTTCTTTATACTCTTCTAAAAGATCTGTTACAGTTTTTACTGGTCTGTGAAGCCAGGATCCTGGCTCAAATAAAGTGTGATTATTGTAACAGAAGTCATGATATTTTTTTTCTTCTGATCTTATCCCCTCTACTCTGTCCATACATTTACCTCAGTTCTCTGCATGTTTTTCGTATATTCACTTCTCTCGACGAATTCGAGTGTGCCCGGATGTATCATACTTTAATTTATATATTTACTTCATCCCAGTTTCCAATTACATAACTTAATTGACATAATACAATGAATAAGTAACTAATATTTATTGATAAATTTAATTTATGCCTTCTTAATAGTATCTTGTGTTCACTTCCGGTTATCATCTCATTCTTTAATTTAAACTTTAAATTTCTATTCACCTTCATTAACTCTAAAAATTCAATTATTCCCATTAGACTCCAAAGCAAAGTAAAAACAAGTAAAAGAGCATTAGCAAGTGACAGTAGCATACCAATTCCTACATCTGTTGTTTTACTATATTTAAAACAGAGATGGACTAACAATGTTACCGTAAATAAACCGATTCCAATAATACTAGACATGGGTGTATGTGTTTTGTTTGTTATGTTTTTCACACCTTTCAATCGCTATTGAGTATTTGACCAATAGGGGAAATCACTTCCCCTTACCTCAACTGCTCCAAAATAGAAGGATCCTTGATCTTCGTGTCCTGTGCTAGCATGACGACTTTCGATAAAATTTCAGAAGTTCGCGGGTCTTCATCCAGAAATGGAAGGAACAGCTTGCCACGGTGCTGAGATGGAACTGCCAAGATGTAGAGTGTGCCCGCAGCCTGCTTTTGGACGGTACCACTGCCGAGATGCACCCCATAGTCCTCTAATGCCCCTGATATTCGAGCAAAATTCCCCTCCAACCGCACATTCTCTATCTTCAGCAACCGCAAAGATTCGATAATAATAACCTTACGCAACTCTATAGTCGTTAGACTGGCTTCAGGATCGACCCCGCCGACGTGCGCGGTGCTTACAACCAAATCTACATCCCGCATCACTTCAGAGAAGATGATGGGAGGAACATCGCTTATTGCAATAGGCTTATAGGTATCCCGGTGGATGAACGAGACCGACTCCAGTGTGGGCGCCTCAATCTCCGAAGGAGCGAACCAATCCGCCACTGCATAAATTTGAGTAATGATATTCTCCTTGTGATACACCTTCTGAAGTCCCTCTTCATAGCTGACGGTCCACATCCTGGATTTCAATAATGCTATCGTACGATTCATTTGAATTTGGTGTCCAGCATACCGACGGGAATGGGATCCACTATCCAGCTCGTCTGCATTAGGCACATACAGCTCCCGGAACACTTGTTTGAAGGGTTGCTGCAGCTGACGATCGAACAATAGCTTCTGATACGAACTCCATTGACTGCTCTGATACAAGTGAACCGGGTGCGCTATCCAAATTCGATCCTCAGTAGACAGAGCATAGGCTTGTCCCGCAGCATTAACCAACTGCCCAGCATGATAGAACCCGAGAAAACCATCTTCCCCCGTTCGCCATATAAGTGAATGAACAAGCGTAGCCAGCGTTGGATTATGCGACAAATTCATCAATTCCTCATAGGCAAAATCCGCCTGCGACTCCATACTCTTCTCTAACTCTATGATTGCGCGCTTATGTTGGTTTCTCAGACCAGTCACAGCTTCTTTAAGCGACAGCACATAAGGATGTTTACTGTACTTGGCTGGCAACGTCTTCAATTTCTTCCCTTGCTTCGTCGTCTCAATCGCAGCGCGGCCATCCCTATCAACAACCAATTTCACTTCCAGGTCGTCAATAACCGTTGGCTCGAGCATAGGAGCCATGTCTTCGAACTTTCTGGATTCCATATCCCACTTCATCCGGGTCACATCGGCATAACCTGCATTTCTGGACAAGTTGTCCAACGCGATTGCTACGGCTATCGCTTCACTGGCGCTGCGTTGTGCGCCGAATTTTTTGCTTTCTTGGGCGAATCTCTGGATAAACTCATACCGCTCACGCACACCGCTGCCCCGTACGTCACCGATTGGAACTAAGCTATAGCATAACAAGTGGTCTTTGTTTCGTTTGGCGATGACAGATGCTTTCATTTCTTGCAACTCTAACTTGCCCAGAACGGCATCCGCGAACAGCTGAGAGCGCCGATGATTCGATCCGGCTGAGATATATTTGGCACAGCGGTACAACATATTGAACCGCTTCTCGCCCAATTGTTCATAAGCGGACATAAACCAATGAATGTCGAATGCCCCGTCGTTAAACTCCTTTGGAGAGATTGGAGAGTAATGCGCGACAACAGTCTCTTTCTCAGCAGAGAAGTCCTCGTTCACATGAGCATGGAAGTACCATGCTGCACTGCGCAACCCCGGCCAATCTAAGTACGCTGCGATCAGCTCGATCCACTGCGGCGCATACATGGCCGCTTCTAGTAAACGTTCATCCGTAATGCGTGAATTCTTCAGCATGCGAGCCAGCTTCTCTACATCATCACCACTTGCCGGATGACAGGCACGAAGGAGGTGGCTGAAGGACTCTCTTTTGCTTCGATTACCATAAATGTATCCTCGTACGAACGTTTCTTGATCCAACCTTGATAAGATGGCAATGAAATATTCCATGCCCTCATAGTAGACAATCCGACCGGCTAAATTCGATAATTCCGTAGCCAGATCTCCGCGATTCAATTCTATATCCAGGATAAGAGGAACAATCGTCTCTTTAAATCGTTGCAGCGTAGGGGACTGAAGCGTGTTATCCATCTTCTTGTTGGTCATGTTCCACATATGATTCATGCTTTGTTGATCTCTTGTTAGAAGTTCCCGATAGATCTCTTCGTCTTCAATGAGTCCCAATTCCCGTGCTCTTACCCAATCCTTAAGTTCACACATACCATGATTAAATTCCGTAATATGATAGTAGTTATGTTTTAATGCAAAATACGCAGCAAAGGAATGATCATCATACACAGCATCCCCTGTCCTCCGAAGCCAAGGCTCTACAAGTAACGGCCAAGCATCGGATTGTCCATGAATTTCTCTTCTCTGCAGGCTTACGATCACCTGATTTAACACCCGACTCGAGAATTGGAACCGTTCCCCCACCTCACAGTCCCGATAGTAGGCGTATAACAATTGTTGAACTTGATGCCTATAAGGAAGTTCCCGTATAAATTTATGGAATTCATGCATCTTGCCCATGGGATACAGCTCAGCCAGCCATTCTCTTCCCCAATCTCCCAGTGCGGCGTAATTCGCGGCTTCCCAACCTCTTAATTGATCAGCATCATATTGACACAAGTCCTTGCTATGGAAGTAAAACTCCATTTGCATGACTTCTTGCACCGTAAATTCATGATCCGCGTAATACTTCTTCCACACTTCGGCCAACGGATACCCATCCAGCTCCGATTCCCTTGGCTCCTGATCCCAACGTCTGTTCAACTTGTGAAGTTGTGCTCCCAGTAAGTAATGCTCCTTCTCCCCGGCATAATACTCTGACGTATACTCGAACTCGCGATGTTCATGGACCAATCCCGACAAACCTTCTAGAAACTGCTTGATGGTGTCCAGGGGCATATTGAATAGCTCGTTGACTCGATCATTGGCATCGTATGGCCATGGATGTAGCTGCTGCTGTTTCCCCGCGTCGTACAGTCCGAAGCCGTTATGCAGACCCTTCTTTTCACTGTGCTTCAGTCGTTCCATATAGGTCCTTTCTTTATCTGAAGGCTCCTGTAAGGATGAGAGATGATGCTGTACACGTTCGAACCTATCGTTCTCCTGCTCGTCTTCCTTAAGCATACATAGCAGTTCAAGAGCGCCTAATCGCTGCAACTCCACAGAACTTGTGATCAGTGCTTGAATGGTTCGTTCCAGTTGTGTCCCATCTAACTTCAACAAGACTTGAATAGCACTTTGGCGAAGCGTACCTGTCTTCAGCTTCAAGAGCCCTTGCACGGACTCTGCCTCTTGCGAAGTAAGGGTCATCTTATTGAGGCGTTCTAACGCGGCTTCACGATTGGGAACACTTTTATCCGCCAAGGAATCTAATAGAAATTGACGTTGCGCATTGTCCGTCAGATCCGGAGTGAATTGTTGTATCAAGGCATTTCGATATTGAGGACTGATTCGATCCTTAAGCGCAATCATCTGAGCCAGCAGCGCAGCATCCTTATCATAAGCCGCGAGATACATCAATTTATTCATAATCGCATCCGTCGTATGGTTGTAGGTTAACCACTGGAATACCCTCGAATTGCCTTTAACTTCTTGCTTGGGCATGTTCATTAGCATTTGTCGGAATAGATCGAATTGACGGGTCCGTTCTCCTTTGCTTTCTAGCAGAGGTGTCTTTTCAAAATGGTATGTATCCTCTTCCGTATGATAGTACCAGCCCATGGGCCACTGATGACCGTAATTCGCTACAATAAGCGACTGTAATTCCAGGTCGGTTTGCGATAAATAAGGAATGGCCAGCTTGTAACGAAGCTCTTTGTTGCGGCTCTGCACCAAGACGTATTGTGCGGTAATTTGCTGGTACAGTGCTCCATTCTCCATAATGGATTGTATAGCTTCTTGCAGATGATCTTCCTCGTAAACAGCCGTTGCCCACAATGCAAAATAAAGCTTGTGAACATCCTCGCTCTTCTTCCATGCCTGGCGTTGAGATTCATCCTGAAGACATCTGTGCGCGTACTCCAAGCATTGAGTCACGACCCTAGTATTGGCTGCTTCCAGATTCAGTCCCGTCCACACACCCAATGCACGAATGACAGAGCTGTACCGAATGAAATCATGATCCACGATCACTTGCAAAAGATACACGTAAGCCGCCATCGTGCCCTCATCCATCGTTTCCACGATACTTTGTCTTAGACCTTCTTGCAGCCTTGCAGCGATTAACAACTGGCCAAGCATCACATGTGCTTCTGTCCGATGACTGAACACGATCCCGCGAATCATATTCCGGTTCAGCAATACCGTCTGGTTGTCCCCGAACACAATCTCCTTCAGCGCCGCGAAGATCTCTTCGTTGTTGCGGTCCAACTCATACGCGATCATATAAGTCATAATCGAATCGAACCTATAATCATGTAATGGTTCCGTTCTAGTGAAATATGATGACATGGAAAATCCAGTGGCCATCAAGTTATATAAATCGAACATCAAGGACAGCATGTTGCCCAAGTGAACGCGAGAATCCCTCGTCCGGAAAGGCCGCCGCAAATAAGAACGACTGTACGGGTACTCCGTAATATGTTCAGACAAGTAGCTCACAATCTCCGCTGCATATTCGCCGGCGATCGTTCTGGTTATGGGGATAAGCGGAGCGAAATATGCCTGACCCTCACCTTCATCCAACAAACGCTCAAGCAGCTCCGCCACCTCATCATGAATGGAATAGCTCACGCGAGACTCTATATCCTTAAATTTCTTAGCGATTAATTGTTCCAATTGTATAAATGCATCATTGTCATCAATCTTCATCTCCACTACTCCCTTCACCACAATCGACCGGCTAACATCGTAAATTTAAGGAATGTAACGGTATCACCCGCCTGCAACTGAATTTCATCCGCAAGCTTCTCTACTTCCACATCTTCGATAAACACTCTATATAATCCATCTTCAAAAGCTAACAAAGCCGCCTCAACAGCACGTTCCGGATCCGCGTGGCGTTCATCGTATCTAGCTCCGAAACCAACTTTACCTTCTGCCGCTTGATCCGTGATCTCGTTTGCCGTTAAGAATTGAATGAACAAGCTCTCCTTAGCTCGCTCTTGATAAGCTTGAACGTTGGAGATGACTAAAATGGAGATTAAATCTTTTAACGTACGAGGATTCGTATTGAGTTTATATTCTACGTGGGTTAGCATGGGCTTGCGCTTACCTACGCTTTTGACAGTGATATGAATGTTCATTAGGGCTCCTTAAAATACCGCACAATGAGTGTGGAAAACTCTTATATCTATTATCTATTTTTTTGGCTAACTACGAAAGTTAAAGTTAACAACTTATCCAGCAGGTTACTCAAGCACTCATGTAGGTACATTACGCCAAATTAAAGAATACGAGTGACGGCCTGCTCCAGCTCGCTTAACGTTCGCTTCTACTGCCGGAAGTAGAGTATAGTAGGGTTAGTTGAATATATATTCTAGGGGGCTGCAGCCATGTCACAGGAGATTTGGATTAACCTGCCGGTTAAAGATGTTGAAAGGTCAACTGCCTTTTTTAATGAGATTGGATTCCATGCGGTGAGCTTGGGTAATGAGAGAGCGCGGCTTGCCATAGGCCAAACAACGATTCTGCTGTTCCCGGATGCGACATTCGAGAAATTTACCGGTTCCAAAATTTCTGATACTACTCAAAATGCAGAAGTTATATTCTCCATTGGCGCCGAAAGCAGAGAAGACGTAGATGCCTTTATTCAAAAAGTAGAGCTTGCCGGAGGAAGCATTTTTGGCAAGCCTAGTGAAACGGACGGCTGGATGTACGGCGCAGGATTTGCTGACCTGGACGGTCACCGCTGGAACCTGCTGTACATGGATGAGAGCAAGATGCCGAAACGCTGAACATGGAAGCGCCGGCCACCTGCTCTAGTTGGTCCGGCGCTATGCCATAATGCCTATGCTTTTGAAGCGATTGCCCTCTATTCGATATAAGAACAGAATTAAGCAAGGCTGTCCCTCAAGGTTTAGTTACCTTTTGGACAGCCTCCTCTTTGTTGTGGATATCTTACTTTAAAGTAAGTTCCTTTTTCCACGTTAACTCCTCGCCTTGCTCATCCTTAAACAGAATCACAATCTTCCCTGTCTCGCCTTTCATCGAATCCGGATAGAAGAAGCCTGTCATTTGTCCGTTGCCGCTAATGTAGAATCCGTCCGCGCCGCTTGCTCCGTTTGCTATCGCATCTTGAACCGAATTGATAATCATGTTGTCCTTAGACAGCCACTGCATTTCGGCAAGGGCGAACCCTTTCGGAAGCTGTTTTACGGCAAAATCAAAGCTGTTACCCTCGATAGGCTTCTCAATCTGGTCTATGACAACCTGAATGTCCTTGTCCGCGTCGGTTGTAGTCTCAGGCTCTGTTTCGGCTGAATTATTTCCGGTGGCTTCATTCTCCGGCGTCGTTACAGACGCATTCGTCTCCGGTGCAGCGTTGTTGGTCTGATTACTACATGCACTGGCCATTAATAGTAGGATTAACGCTGAAGATAAAACCATATATTTGTGTGTATTCATGGGTTGTTCCTCCGATCGGTTATCTTTCAATCCAAAATCTTTTTACCGCATTACCATCTTCCTCTGTAAAGCTTGCGTCCTGTACTCCACCATTATTGAGTATCGTTCTCTCGGATGCTATATTTCCTTCATCACATACAACAAGGACTTTTCTAATACCAAGTTCTTTTGTTATTTCCAATGACATGGCGAGTAGTTTAGTAGCGTAACCTTGCTGTCTCTCGGTAGGGCGAATCCCGTATCCAATGTGACCTCCACCATTAAATAACTTTTCAGTCAAACCATGTCTGATATTTACTGCCCCTAGAATTCTTTGGTCATCGGTAACTAACCAGTATGTAGAACTTGGAACCCAATCTTCAGGGAGATGCTCGCCCTTTTCATTATCATGTAAAAATTGAATCATATCTTTAAAGTCAGCCGGATCCTTGCTAACTACCCACGGTACCATTGTTTCTCCGCTAGCCTTCCATTCCTCGTAAAAAGCTACGTATTCCTCTTGATATTCCATACTCGGCTTTGCCAGAAATACAGTTCTCAATATCAGCACCTCCTCGATCCATTAACATTAAAAACACGTAGATTGTTCCACGAGCCATATATCTTTCGAAGGTTATGGGTAAGCCACTCTCTTTATCAATTGATAATGCGCTTTATCCTTATATTGCAAACTGATTTCCTTAGTTAGGCTTAATTAATCTAAACTTTATCATTATTATATAGCCTATTAGAATGCTAAAATTTTATTATACCTAAACTTAAAGTTAATTGGTTAAAGTAAACCGTCTTGGTATATTGATTTAAGTTGCTCCATCCATAAATTAGCGAATACGGACTGTCTGGACTGCCTTTTAACGTTGAAAATATGTGATCTGAGTACAATAATGTTAATTTTAATTGCCCTCCGACTATTAATAGAATTAGAAGTAAGAGGCCTAATGAGTAACTGCCTGTTTTAATTCTTCCATAAAAGAAGAAGTAAGACTTAACTCCGATCAGAACTAGAAAAATATATATATATTGGTACAAACAGAATTATAAATAGAATAGCAATGTTACCCTTTCCATATAATTCACCATATGTAATAACCCTCAGGGTTAATAAGTCAATTATAGAAATAATACTTAATGATAAAATAAACAGAACTATAATTAATAAAGTGATCTGGATCCCAAGTCAAGGACACTTAAAAAAAGAGAACGTTAAGCAACTGACAATAGATGATTCCTGTATTGAACAGGGGTCATCTTTTTTAATCCCAATTGATATCTGTGATGATTGTAATACTTAATATAACGATCTATTTCATGTTGCAACTCTTTTAGTGATGTGCAACTTCGACTGTCTACATGGTCTTTCATGTGACCAAAAAAAGATTCCCGAGGAGCGTTATCCCAAATATCCCCTCGTCTGGACATGGACTGACCTAATCCCTTTTGTTTTAGAAGTTTTTGATACGTAGGGCTGGTATAATAACTTCCTTGATCTGAGTGAATAAAGGCATCGCTGTGTAATTTTATTCTTCTTTGTTTCATGAGCCTATCTATGGAATCAGTGGCAATGGATAGATCAATGCGGTCCGAAACGTTGTACGCCAGAAGTTCTCCATTAGAAGCGTCCAATATAGTTGACAGATACCCCATCTCTTTGTTGTCGTACGGAAGATACGTAATGTTGGTAAGTAAAACTAGACCAGAAATGCCCTTCTTGAATTCCCTTTGCAGCTTGTTAGGAAGAGTTCGATGTTCTAAGGTAGCTTTGGCCATACGTTTGTAAGGTTCGGTTTTCTATGCGGACACACAAGGTTTAGTTTTTTCATAATCCTACTAATTCTCTTTTGGTTGTAGGTGATGTCGAATTCATTCTGAAGAACCATCTTAATGGAGCGAGAGCCCGTTTACACGTTTCATCCCGTATATTTACATCAAAACCGTTGGCCTTAAAAATTTCTCTTGGAGCTTTGTAACATATTGATCGATGAATAACTGTTTAAATTCATCCGAATACGTTATTGCTTTTTCACTTACATTGATTACGAACTTGTTCCGAGGTAGGATTTCACGTTCCTTTTCGGTAAAATACTTTTTGCTATGTAATCCCCCAAATGCTTACTATAGTATACAAAAAGGTACCCACAGCCTAAACACTTTTTTTCAAAGTGTCCAGTCTATGGGTACCAGTTTAATAAGAGATGCTTCTTTCTTTAAAAAGGTTATTATTGAAAATTAATTTCGAAAACCGTAGAACTATAAAAAATAATGAAGATCGAAAATACTCTAACGAGGGGGCGATATTGCTCCCATTAAAATGGGGCATGTTTTTTTCATAAACCATGAGTTTCAGAGTTACCCTTCTAGAACGAATCCAATAAAAATGGTTCCAATCATTTCCAAATATGATTAGTTCTGAAACTACCTATATTTCGGGTTACTTTCATTTTACTTCCGAATAACAATTCTCTTACTTGCGTAGCAACCTCATTCGGAGAATGATTATTGGTTGTATGGATGTATATTGTCTCAGCATAATCGATTAGCCAATGAGCGAATTCTTGATGAGCCTAAAATTATCACCCGTCTCTCTATCTATGTCACCACGGTTGTACAACCGATAATTTTTATCGTTACAATAAAGTTAGTGAAACGAAAATTTATGAAAGTTTCGCACTTCTGTAAATCGCATGGCATGACCGTCCCGCAAAAGCCAATTCCAGAATTTATCGCGGCAGTAGCGAAATGAAATAATAGGTTACATCGATCATGGCATTCCAGTCATGGATGTCGCTTAGAAACTATCGTTGTCCGTACAACACTACAAATCAGAAATAAGTGATTCCCCCGGAGGGGGTTTAAATTTAACCCAAATGTCATCCTACCGATCTGGGAAGAACACAGAAAGTTTAGTAATCCCCAGTTCTGAACACACTCATTTGCAGATACCGTCTTGGTTGTGAATAAGAGATAATGCTCTTACCTTTAGGCACCTTGCCGCAGCTGGCGGTGAATAAGCTTCCAGGTTTCCAGAGAATACATAAAGAAAGGGTCCAGTTTATCCAAATTGTTACGCTAGGAGCGGGCAATAAATGATACTTAGCTCTCCAAATTTTCTTCAATGCAATCCATCTCAACTAGCGCATAATTTTCCATCAAATCTCTGCAGTACACATAGAAGGAAGAGTTAGAAACATGGTGATTAATGCATTGTAGAATCTCAGTCTGCGGATATCACGCGCTATAATGGCTGTGGAGAAGCCTGTAAGGTTGTCCACACCCGAAATGAACAATGAATCCGTCCTGCTTAAGCTTACATTGGAGGTGCCCTCGGCATTTTTCGCTGTAAATTTAAGCGCTTTTTGTTTGCTAATAAACTTTCCCCAAAATCTTCACTAAAAAAATATCTTTACTCTTACTTATATATTGGTTCTGAGACGCTTGTTTCACATGTAATCACATCTTGTACTGAGTTGGTAATCATGTTGTTCTTGGACTCAAAGAATTAACGAACCCAGCCACCTTTAAGGGGTCATGGATTTCTCAAAACTATATGCTAGATAAGTTAACGAACTTATCCCATTCATTTAATCTGAGGTTCAATATTTTTGTGATTTTCTCGTAATAATTATAAGAAACTGAAAAGTTAAAAAGATCTGTTCCTTCTGCATTGTTGACTTTCTCAGTTAGAATTTGCTCTGACATACAATGTTCGATAGTGTTCCAATTTTCAATATGTTGACTTCCAGATAAAAATCGATCCCATATCTGAAGTTCATCACACAAAACAGAAAAATATAATAAAGGGGTTGTACTATAATCGTATTTTACTTTTGAGATATTATGGTGAGCTACCGCGCTACATGCCGGAATGATATGTTTACTCAAAACTCCCCTCGGATATTGTGAGTTTCGAGTAAATTCTTCGTGTAATGAAGGGTATTTTTTAGTTTCATTACTTAACCAGTACCACACAGTTGAATATTTAAATAGCATTAATCCACTTGCAACTCCATGGTCAACAACTGGGATTTCATTATATCCATTTTTGGCCATGAAGTAAGTGTAATCCCTCAAGTCTACTCCCGTCGCTTCATACTGTGATAATATATCTAACCCTGAAGTTGTATTAAACCCTAAATCCCTAAGCCAAGGTATATTATCTAACTCATTTATTATTTGTTCTGCTATATTTATATTATTCGTTGGCTTTAGAGGGTATTCACCCACAAAAGACTCCCATATACCCTTAAATAACAACATACTTTCTTGAGACATGTTGCCAATAAACTTTTCAATGCTACTCTGATTATATAAATTATCATAAGATAACACCGACTTTTGATTTTGTTCATCCTTATATTCCGAATACAAATAGCCAATATCATGGAGTAATGAAGCAAAGGTCCATTGAAAGATAAACATACGAATTGGCTTAGAACTATTAATTGATCTATCTATAGCTCCCTTTAATATAGTAACAGTATCATATACATATATCCCCAATAAGAATAGATAAAGAGTATGAGCAGTGTGATCAGTTTGTTTATTATAAGTAATTCTACGTTTTAATTCTAGGGTAGCGACTTCTGAGCGTATAGGAAGCATCTCTGAAAAATCAGTTAACTTGAGTATTTTCTGTGCTATACTTTCAGCTTTCTGTATTCGTTGTATATCAGATCTAATCTGAAAAAAATCATGAAGTTCGACTGCTAAGCCTGGAATCATAAATCTCAAATAGCCTGCTGCCCCCGAGGCCTTTTTAAAATGCGTGAGTAATACCTCATTAATTCCAAATATATACATTATACACCCCTTAAGAGTTTAATTTCGCCCGTTATAACCAGCAGGTGCTGTTTTAATTTCAACTGGTAGTCTTGGTTGAATTGTTGTTTTAAAAATTGTAGGATCTATTTCAAATACACTCACAGCAATCTGGTTGTTTCCATGTACATGCGCAATTAATCTATCATGTTTCGTATATGGTGCTTGTGCTGTTGAACCCCCAAACTCACCGGAATTTGCCAATATAACTGGTTGATACATATGATAATGTAGTGCACCTACCATAGTATCAAATGTATGTACATCTTTGTTCATCGCTGCTACAACAAAAATGTCTGATACTTCTCGTAAATCTGCCACTAAAGACAGATCGGTGGCGTCAAAGCAAATTGAGCCGGCAACATGGACCGATAAGTTATCACCTTTTTTAAATTCCACAAGAACCTGGTAAGGTCTATGTCCCTTTATACCCATGGTTTTCTCTATAGCTGTCATATGATATTTACCTTGGCGTACTTCAATAAATTCCCTTCCAGAACTGTTTTCTGATCTTAATAACCATAAAGCTTGGTTAACTGTTTCCTTAAGTGATTCATGGTGTATAAATGTCATCCCAGCAAAGATACTAGCTTTTGTTGAATCCGAAAGTCTTCGTAATAGCCAGATGTCATCCGGATGAATTGATAATTCAGGGAATACAATCAAATCTACTACATTTGATTCTTTTAAACTTTGTGCTTCAATCCAAGCCTTTAATTGGAGTCTAACAATATTGCATACTGATGCAATATGAGAACGGTGACGAGCCCGATAAGATTGTGTCCAATTAATAGGATCTTTCTCATTAAAATCATTTACTTTTGGAAGTAGAGTTTGGACAATCGCAACTCGAAATAACAAATTATTTTTCTGATAGTTTATTGTTGGTATAACATAAACTGGTGTCTTAGTTGATTTACCAAACAACTTAGATTGGTGTTTAATCCTTATAATGATTAACTCTAAAAGATCGGATGTGTTTTTAATCTTGTAAAAGTCATTTATTAAGTTCCCATGTAAATTTATCCCTGGCCACTGAAGCATTCTAATTAATAATTCACTCAACCAAGGGGTAATTGGGTCTTGGGTAGAACTTAATCCTTTTGCTGAATTTAACAAGCCTAGTCTACGACTATACCATGTCGATCTTAAACCATTATATCGCCCAACACACTCACGTGAAAGAAATGTTGAAGCAGTGAAATCGTTTTCTCCTGTAAAACATGCCCTTAATATACTCCCCAATCCATATAGCCAAGCTTGATTTGATTTTACCCATGAAGGTATAGCATAAGTGGAGCCACTTTCTTCAACTTTATTAATTGTAATTTTTAAATAGTTATCATTATCAAATTTCAAATGTTGTATCTCATTCCAGTTTTCACATTTAATTTGAATATTCCTTGGGGTTAGACCATTATTCAAAGCATTTTCAATACCTTTTATTTTTAATAGTTTATATATTAATAGTAACAAGGCATTTTCCTGAAAAAAAGGGTTTTTATTACTTTGTATTAACTTGAGTAATGGAATTTCTTTATTTTCTAGCAAATTAACTTTTGTTAGTGTTAAATCCTTAATTTCAGCAGGTACATATTGGTACCAATTAGAATTACGTGCAATTCTAACTTTGCAGATTTCTACGGCAAGATCAGAACGATTCTGCACTAATAAAATAATAACTTTCTTTTGTTCTTTATCATCCATCTTACGAAGTAATCGTATAAACCAATGTACAAATTTTTTTTTATTTGGATGAAGTTGCTGTGCAATAAATGCTATTGATAACCACTGACTATTTTTTACCTCAATGTCTTTATATAATAAGACCTTATGTAATAGGTGGTATAGTTCAACCCCTTTCTCATCTTCAATTTCAAATGAATCGCCAACTGAAGCTAATAATAGCAGAGCTTGTTGCTTAACATACCATGGGGATTCTGCCCTTTCTACTAAAATACGCTTAGCAAAGGCTGACAACTCCTGACGAAAAGCCTCAATATCTACTGAGCTTGGATACTCATTTTCTGAACGAAACCCTATTTCAACTGCTCCAGCCCTCAATATATCAGCTACAACATACTCTATAGTCTTAATTTCTTCCTCAGTTAAATTAGAATTTGGCTCCGGAAAGAGTTTATGTTCCAGTGACTCAATTACAGTCTCAAGCAACTCTATGTTTGGGTACAAATCTAACCCGCACTTCAAGAGCAAGGTTAAAGAAGGATTGCTAGCCCAACAAGCAATTAATTTACGTGCAGTTGTTTCATATTCATGATCAAGCATTTGACCTGAAGAAACATCCTCCAGTAGGGATTCTTCTTCCCCCAATTTTTCATGAAGATCTGTCATTCCTCGGCGATATCGCAAAGATTTCACAATTCTCGTGGCCACAAATCGTTTTAAGGTATCATCTCTAACATCTATATTAGCGGTTGAAACTTTGGATAATAGTAGTTTATTTCCTTTATTCTCTTCGATATTCAAAATTCTTTCGGAAATTTGTAGTAAATTGTCTAGTCCTCCTGCAATTTGTTGCAGAGAATTCACATCTGGAGTACCGCTCAATACACCTTGAAAAATTGTCATTAAGGATGAAATATTATTCTGTGTTGACATTTGATCAAATGAAATTATTTTCGTTTTTCTATCATTGACTTTTAGCATTTTCTTAGCTTTAATACCATTTAAGTAATTCTTTAAGCATGCATTAATATAATTGCATATTACATCAGAAATCTTGTTTATATCTTGACTATTAGTCGTCTCAACAACAATTCGTATGTCATCTACATATCTACAGTAATCCCTAATAATAATTGATTCCATAGAATTTGAGTTAATTTCATTACCAACAAGTTGATCAAATTCTATTAAATATGCATTTGAAAAAAAACCGCCTGCCACGAGTCCCTGTGGTAACCCATCCTTTAGATCTTCCATCATAAAAAGACTATTATAATTACTAACTTCCCAATCCCAATTAAAAATTTTTTTTAATGCTTCCCAGAATTTAACATCATCATTATACTCGACACCAAGATTATATGTTTTTAAGTAATTACTATATATCTTCTTTAACTGTAAGATTAAAGAGTTTCGATCAATATTGTTAAAGAATCCCTTTAAATCTATAGAAATAATATGTAGTCTTTCATTTGATCTCAATTTTGTTGAATAATGTTGACATATTTTATTAGGTCTGGACAAGAACAACCGATAGTCATCGTAAAATTTACGATAAGTTAGTGAGTTTCCCCATCCATAACTTGCTTTGTCATGTTGTCCTTGCATTTTAATCCAACTGCAGTGTAGTCTGTTTCCATAACTATATATTCCTTTAGACTGTGCTTCTAAAAAGTTTACCTCCTCCGAAGGTCCTTGAGCAGTTTCAATAGAATCTGCTAAGCAAAGCATAGCTGCAGTTGCAACGGTTTGATCTTTAATATTAATATGTGCTAATGGACGGAGTTTCTGACTTTTCTCTGACTCATTCAGAGGTTCTTTAGGATGCCATAGATTTTCAGGAAGGTGATTTGTATCCTCAATTGTTGAGAATACCCAATTTGAATTTTTAGGTGCAGGAACTAATTTCATCTTATCTGGAAAAAAAGTGTTTTTTTGTAGCTTTTCAGACCATTTATTTATATTATTCTCCAAGTTTATAGTCGAGGCATCAAGCTCCAAAACATCAGCATACCAGTTATGTCTTCTTATATATTTTTGTGTTTTCTTCCACGCTTGAGACAAAACAACAAAATCTGATAGGAAGTTAATATTAGGAGCAATATTTGAATATTTATCAATAATATTTGACACTGTGACACCCCGTATCCACAATTTCGTTTTTTATATAATTACCAGCTTAATATCATTAAATGTTGAAAAACACATAATATGACTTCAATTACTAGGTCCCATGGATACAGAAAAAACTAATATTTTTGCCTGAACATTGCATTATTATCCAGCCCCTTAATGGATGATGTCCATTTTTCATCAAGAGGAATAGTGTTTATAGCGTCTTCAGCCATTTGAAGTTTTGCATCCATCGAATCTATAAGGTGTAATGCTACAGCTTCTGCCAGCTGTGGTTGTACTGGGCTTCCCCATTCCGCAATGTTATGATGAGAAAGAACTAAATGTTGAAGTAACATAACTTTTTCAGAATTGACTTCCAATTTATTTAATATTGTTGCTTCCAATATCCAGTTAGTAGCTATAACAATGTGTCCAATTAACTTACCTTTAGTACTATAATCAGTTACCACTCCGATACTCGCTTCATATTCTTCAGTTTTTGCTATATCGTGGAGGATAATTCCAGCAATTAAGAAGTCTTTGTTTAAAAAAGGGCGTTGATTACATAAAAAATCTCCAATCTCAAGCATGCGAACTATATGATAAGCAAGTCCAGCAAAATATGAATGATGATGTATTTTAGCTGCAGGATAATGTTCTAATTTCTTTTTTGCTTTCTTTACACAAAACTCAACAATTGTTCTTATTTCTTTATCTTTTATCTGACAAATATGCAAATTTATTTTATTTATTAATTCACTAGCTTCTATCGGTGCGCTACGGATATAATCTGTTATTTTAACATTATCCTTTGAATTGACATTTTGGATATTGTTGATTTTAACTTGAAGCCTATCACGAAAATTTATTACAACCCCCTTTACCTTAACTAGAGTCATCACTTTAAACATATCTGTTTCATCGGGATTAACATCCCAATATTTGGCTGATATTTGTCCACTTGAATCGCTAAGAACTAAATCAAAATATTTTTTTTGTAGTGTACTGTTAGTTGTGTGCTTTGTCTCAAGTTCTTTTAATAAATAATAACCTGCAAATTCATAATCAAGTTTCAAATTTTTAATAAGTGTCAAAGTTTCCCCCCCCTATACTATTGGAATACTCATATTATAAATATACCATAATTTAACGATACATTATGACACATGCATTGTTTTAATGAGCTATTATAAGATTTGTCTTCAAACTAAGAACTTGAACACTATTGAAAAAATTTCCAGTTTATGAATTCGTGATAAATTTATTACGCAGCTTAAAGACCTAGCAATCATATAAAGAATCAGCCAAGAAAAATCAATAAGAAATCTTGATTTTTACCAGCATTACGATTACATTTCATGTTTTTTTGAGTCATTTGTCCACATCCATTAGTAGTGTTTGTCACTCCACCTCCTCCCGCCCCAATCACAATCTCCATAGGGCTTTCAAGCCCCGCTGAAACAGAAATAATCCGTGGGAATCAAAGGAAATACAATAAAACGAGCAAATAAAGTTTGATGTGAAACAGGAAAAAAGCAGGAGATAAAGCAGGATTTAAGGTGGAGGGAAGGCCTGATAAATCAAGGGATTCAAGGTTATATGTCCCATAGAATTGGAGTATTAAAAGAAAGAGAGCCGAGCGAAGATCAGGACAAATACCTGAAGATCGGTCGGCTCAGTAGTGAACTTTATTTGCCCAATGATAGAGGGTATAGTGACTCTAAGCTCTTGTCATTCTTTCAAGCCCTATCGGACTTTGACTGGACATACAGCAATGGTGCTTACAGCAAATACGGTGGAGGTTCGCTGAACCCTGATGGACGGATGCAATTTGTGGGTACTAGGGCCGCATTGAAATCTTTCCCGATGGTGCTAAATGATCATGCAGGCATCCCTAATGACCAAAACAGAAATATTGCTTAGAATACTAAACCAACACCCCCCAACAAGCTTAATGGGGGGTGGAACAAATTTTATAGTCTTCCCCATCTAAACGAATATGGAGCAATCTGCACGTTGTACCATCTTTTAATTTTCATACTGTACTCAGCTGCACATTGAAATAGCGGCGTCATTCAAGAAGACTTTTCCGAAACACAAAATGGCCCACCATTTGATGGGTGGGTTTTATTCATACTGTTTCCGGTACTTTTCCTTTGATATCTCTCATAAATTTCTGCACTTCTAATTCGCGATCAAACAATACTTCTGACAATGATCCGTTTTGAGAAATTAGTTTTAGCAGCTTATCCTGTTTATCGAAATAATAAGTAAAATCAACAATGGCCCCATCATTCAAAGCACATCGTGTTTCTACAATTAGTCCTGTGTAGCCATTTGAAAACTTTACGAACTCATAATTCGGAAGCTTTACATTTGCAATCAACTCTGACGGCAATATAACGTGGCCTTCAATTAAGTTGTATAAATATCGAATATCCACTATCTCATTCTCCTCCCAACTCAGATTCTAAAATTTTATCAACAAAACCATACAATTCTTCAACCTCAGTCAATGCTGTTTGGTATTCTTCTGGACCCCAATCAGCTCTTTGCCTAACTCCAACAGCTTTATTTACACGAAATTCTAGATAAGCAGCCAGCATGGCTGCATTGTCCTTGAGCTGACCCGGCATCCACGAATATTTCCCTTTAAATAACCGTGAAGACGCTAAGGTATTCGCTTCTTTTTTTATATTATATTTCAAAATCAACTCTGGAACCATCTCAATTTTGATTCGGTCATCAAGATTTCGTTTTTTGCGGTGAATAAATTTGTCCGGCCGAAGAATTTTCTCTGAAGCTGAACCTTCTTCCTGTCTTCGTACCATCTGCAAAAGCACATCTTCTGGATAATTAGGCAATACCTCTTTTAGTCTTTTCAACTTCTCTGCTTCCTCTGCCTGTCTTCTCTTCCGCTCCTTGATCAAGTCTGTATCGATAAATGATTTGGTAACAAACTCGCCTTCACCCTCTTCAAAAGCATGGCCAGTACTCTTTTGTATGATTCTCTCCGTGACGTTCTCGCGATCAAGTTTGTTCTCATTTTTCTCTATCCACTTGATGATATCGCTCTTATCTTTCTCATTTTGGTAATACCGCCACAGTTCTTCCAGACCTAACTCTTTATGATGTACAACACAAGCTATATTGTCTTCAGGTGACTTTACTTCTTCCTGATCAATAGATCGTAATACACGACCAATAAACTGCTCGTAAGGGAGGCTATTTCTAAAAGGCCTGAATATGGCAGCTACACTTAAGTATTTGTGATCATACCCCTCACCTAATTTAGCTACGTGTAAAACGACTTCTACCTTGTGATTTTCAATTGCGGAAAGCCTATTTTTGAGCTCATCAGGAGTCAACCTACTATGTACTAATGATACATTCATTCCATTTTGCTCGTAAAGTTCCACTAGTTGCTCCGCATGATAAATGCTACATGCAACTGCGATAATCTTATGAGGTAAGCCTGAAGATCTTTTTTGAGTGATAAGTTCAATGCTCTTTTTCACAACTCTCAAGCTGCAAGCTTGCGAGTAAGCAACCGATCTCGTTATCCAATCTTCATCTTTTATGCCCATCTCCCTAATTTGATCAATGGAATACATAGTTCCGTCATTTCTATCGAGTGTCAAAAACAACTCATCGGGAATATACTCAACTCTTTCAAGTGTTTTCACAAAGCCATTCGCCATAGCTTTACTAAGGGGGTAATTATAGACACAGTTCCCAGTAATTAGTTCGCCGTCTGATCGTTTCGGAGTACCTGTTACCTTAACTACCTTTGCGTTAGAGAAATGCTCTACAGCTCTCTCCCAAGTAGGAGCGGTCGAATGATGTGCTTCATCAATAATAATCAAATCAAAAAAGCTCGGTTCAACTCGATTAATTAGAGATCGCTCCAACCTCTCTTGTAATTTATGGACGTTCAATATTACTATATTTGCTTCCTTAAGCTCCCAATCATTCGTTTTATTATTATATTCAATCACCGATGGTAACTCATCAAAGCGTCTAAAGACATTTCTAGCGATCCAAAAATTCCTCGGGTGCTCCGGATCTAATGAGTCCAAAACGGCATCTTTTATCACCAGCTGAGGGGTGACTATCAGGACCCGTCCCAATGAAACGCCAAAAGGCACAATTCCCATCAGTCCAGTTTTACCTACACCTGTAGGAAGTATAATAATTGCATGTTCACTTTTACCATTAATATTAAAATGGTCATAGACTGCCTTATATGCCTCAATCTGAGGTAATCTTAATCCTTCATTAGTTTCGATGTTAGGAATAGACTCCAAAAAGTAATTATTATCCATTTATAGGCCTCCCCTTGGAATGAATATATTTTAGTTCGATAAAAATAGAGTAAATCCCTTCATAATAGACATTCTTTTATAGAATATTGCGAGTTCGGTCCTAGTGATGCAACTAGTAATTGAGAAATTCCCTATTTAGAACGGGTGAGAGGAGCACTTAAGATGTTAACGAAAGATCCCAACGTTTTGTGAGCCTTTCTGACACACCAAAATAATTATAATCAGCACTATGTTATGGAATATAAAAGTTTGGTAATTTCAGCTAAGCCCTAAATATATGACGAAATACCACTTCAGTCTTCTCAGTTACTTCATCCTCAGTAAAACTTTCACTATCAGACAGTTCCAAACATTTGGATTACTTCTTGCGAGGTCTGTAACTATAGTATCTAAGGTAAGTAAGGTGTTTTTGTAGGGAGGATAAGTGAAGAATAGGGTTATTTATTTGGGGAATAGGTTGAAAGCTGATTTTACGTCAATATTAAAACTATCAACCTCCAGTTTTTCTATCTCCGCCGATACGGTAGGGGCTGTTACAAGCCTTAACTTTCACTATTGATTAATAAATTATCTTCACTAGTGGGTGGGGATACAACAAAGGACGAATATCAACAGCCCCCTTATTGAACATATAGTAAAATAAAGAAGCGGGACTTTACCCGCTCCGTTGCTGTATACGCCAATACACCACAACTATTAGTCTTGCCTGACCAACAAAGCCACACACTCCACATGCACCGTATGCGGGAACATGTCCACCGGCGTCACCTCCGCGACGATGTAGCCGCCGTCGGCAAGGACCCGCAAGTCGCGCGCGAGCGTAGCCGGGTTGCACGACACATACACGATGCGTTCCGGACGCATCGCCAGCAACGTGTCGAGCAACACGGCGTCGCAGCCCTTGCGCGGTGGGTCCACCACGACGACGTCGGCCGCGATGCCCTGCTGCTTCCATGCCGGAATCACTTCCTCCGCTTTGCCTACGGCAAAGGTGGCGTTCGTGATTCCGTTCAGCAGGGAATTGCCGCGGGCGTCGTCGATGGCCTCGGGGACGATCTCAACGCCGTACACATGCTTCGCATGTTGTGCCAGGAACAGAGTGATCGTCCCGATGCCGCAGTACGCGTCAATTACGGTCTCCCGACCGCTCAGCGCCGCGTACTGCAACGCCTTCCCGTACAACACTTCCGTTTGTACGGGATTAACCTGATAGAAGCTTCGCGCTGAAATCGCGAACTTCACATCGCCAATGGTGTCGTGGATTACATCACGCCCCCACAACACCCGCGTCACGCCGCCGAAAATCACATTCGTTCGCGCCGTGTTCACGTTCTGGCAGATGCTCTGCACCCCCGGCACCGCCGCACGAATGCCCTCAATCCACTCGTCCACGCGTGGGATGCGATCACCGTTCGTCACGAGTACGACCATCACCTCACCTGTGGCGAACCCATATTTCACCACCACATGACGCAGCAACCCGCTCCCGGAAGTCTCATCATAAGCCCGCACGCCCAGACTCCGACCAATCTCCTTCACCTGGCGCACCACATCATCGTTCTGCTCATGCTGAATCAGACATGCTTCCATATCAACAATCCGGTGCGACCCCTGCGCATAGAACCCGCCAACCAGACCGCCCTCTTCCATTCCAAAAGGCACCTGAGCCTTGTTCCGATACCGCCAAGGATCCTGCATACCGAGCGTCGGATGCACAATAATCCCTGCTTCCCCGCTACCGTAATCATTGTTCTCGGTTCGAACGTTTGCTTCACCGCTGCCCTGTTCATTGCTCTCAGTTTGAACGTTCACGTCCACCGCCGCAGCATCCACCACATCACCCGCACGCTCGTCCTTCTTCGTCACAAACCCAGCCACTTGCAACTTCCCGATCCGCTCCAAGCTGTCCACCACTTGCTGGCGCTTATGCACAAGCTGCGCCTCGTACGTCATATGCTGCAACTGGCAGCCCCCGCATTGCTTATAAATCGGGCAAGGCGCTTCCGTCCGCTCCGCACTCGGCACCTGAATCTCCAGTAACTTTGCATAACCGTACTGTTTCTTCACTTTCATTACCTTGGCCCTTACCGTCTCTCCTGGCAATGCTCCCTGCACAAAAAGGGTAAAGCCCTCCGCGCGGCCTACCCCTTCGCCATCATGACTCAATCCAAAGATCTCGACGGTCACTTCTTGATTTTTTTCTACTGGCGCAACAGATCTGCTATCAATGGCCCCAACACCTGTACTATTGCCTACATTACTCCCTGAACTGGCACCGATATGAGCACCTGCTCCTTTACCGGCTTTACTTCCTGCACTGACACCCTCGCGAACCCCTGCACCTTTGCCCGCTCCCGCGCCTTTACCCCGTCTTTTGCTCATGTAAAACCGTCCACTCCATTGCTGTCATTTATCAATCCATGTATTGTTTAGGCGGAATTTCCCGTCCTCTGCGATCAAAGTATTTTATCTCACCAGCAAAACTGTTCTGCGTCCGCGAAGCCAGCTTCGCACTGACCATAAACATATTTCCCGTCGGCACAGCCAGACTTAAGGAATCAGCATCATAGAAGCTAGCCTCCGCACGCGCGATCCCCACTAAATTCCTACCTGCGATCCACAAATATTGCCCTTCCTCAGTTTCCATTACCCGGCTGCGTATATTCATGGATCCTAAGCCTTTTCGCTCAAACTTCAACTTTCCGAAGGGACCTTGAGATAATTCCGCATCCCCGACCTGTCCTGTTTTATTTACTACATATAACACTAGTTTCTTATCAACTATATCCTTGATACCATGAATCGATACAGGACTGCCTACAAATTCTTCAATGCCAAATTGAATGTCCACGCGATTATTCGGAATATTGTATTCATATAAAGGCAGCACCAATTTGAAAGCGAACCATATGCCACATACGATCAAGACCAACATACCTACAAACTTCACTTGAAAAATCCATTCGCGCTTTCTCATATCAGGGTTGCGTATATCCATGTGTCGCACCTCTCAGCCTTATAGAAGCAGTCACCACGTCCTACGTATGATCCCCATAAGCACTCTTCCCGGTCTCATCCATATAAATGTTCAAATGCGAAGGCAACACCTCGAACGTACAAGGCAACACCCCGCCCAGCTCGCCGTCCAAGTTGATTTGCACGTTGTCGATCGCTGTAATCTGCAGATGCTTCGTCTGAAAATAAATCACATGCGGATCATTCATATGCTCGCCGCGAAGCGCCATGCCGGCCAGACGGATGAACTCCGCCAGGTTACATTTGCGCAGGATCAACACATCGAACATCCCATCGTTGAGCGATGCATCCGGTGCCAACTTCTCAAAACCGCCGACCGAGTTACTATTCGCGACCAGAAACAACATGACTTCCTCATGAATCTCGACACCCTCCGCCGTTACATACAGCTCAATCGGACGCAGCCGCGGCAATTTCTCCAGACCCTTCATATAATAGGCCAGTTGCCCGATCATCGTCTTCAGCTTGGAAGGCACCTCGTACGTCAGCTCCGTCATGGAACCACCGCCGGCAATGTTGATGAAATACTTGTCATTCGCCCGACCCACGTCAATCGGTTTCGCATACCCCGCGATAATCAAATCACAAGCCAAATCCAACTGCTTCGGAACCCCCAGCGCACGGGCAAAATCATTCGTAGTTCCCAAAGGCAAAATCCCCAGCGCCGGACGATTCTCCATCCCCGCCATGCCGTTGATAACCTCGTACAATGTACCGTCTCCGCCAGCCGCGATGACGATATCGAACCCGCGCCGAATCGCCTCGGCCGCCGCTGCGCTTGCATCCCCTTCACCGGTGGTCGCATGGCAAGAGGTCTCAATGCCGCCTTGCTCCAAGCGCTGCAGAATTTCAGGCAACCTCTTCTTGATTTCTTCCCTGCCCGAGGAAGGGTTATATATTAATCTTGCTCTCCGAATCAACGTCTCTGCCATGCGATCCTCACCTACTCAGCTTTTATACGTACATTTTTGGAATAATGGAATCCAATCGTATTCATGTCTTTAATGCCGTTCTGGTAAGCCGGGATAACGCGCTCTCCACCCGATGATTCAACCACTCCGCCACCAGCGGATGAGGGAGCAACGCCCGACCGTTATAACGATATTCTAACCCTTGCAGCCTCGTCGGAATCACCGTTTCCGTAAAATACCCTTCACTTAGGAAAAAAGGCGCCACCACCACATCCCAATCCGGACGCTCCCGTTGCCAGTATTTCACCCGTTCCGCCGCCTGCTCCGGCAATAACATTGCGGTATCCGTCGCCGCAAAGCCGCCGAGTTCGCCCAACTGCTTCGCCAAGGAGCTGAGCACCTGCTGCCACTGTTCGTGAAAACCCTCTTCTTTACTGCCATGTCCGACTAGCAAAAGAATTTCCCGCTCCGGTCGCACCGACAGCTCCCGAACCTTCTCCCATAGCATAGCCGCGATTTCGGGTTCATCATCCATCGGCCGGCACCAGTGCACCCGCGCATTCACGCGCATCAGCTCCAGATCCGTCTCCAGCTTCGGTTCCTCCACCACGCCAAGCGACCAGGAGATTTCATCGACATGCGTGCTCCCCGAGGATACGAACAGCGGCACTGCAATAATATCTGTGACGCCCTGCGCCTCTAGACGATCAATCCCGTCCTGAATGAGTCGTCCCTCCACAATCTCCAGAAAAGAAGATTCTACAGGAATAATCGAATGTCCATGGTCTCGATCAGCCGGCATCGCCCGCGGCTCTTCATCCGATGGGCCGCCACCTAGCGCTGCCGCTGGTTGCCCAAACCGCATCTGCGCCACCGCTTCATCCACCAAACGAACCCATTCCGCGCTCCGCGAACCGTGGCTGATGACCAGCACGCCGGGGCGTATTTTATCCATTATACTCATCCGCTCCGAAACCCTCCTATCCGCTTGCTGCACGTACATTTCATCTATATATGATGCTACCCGAATCTGCCCAAGAAATCAACAAACCGTGCCCTTGTGTGCGCTCCATTAAAAAAATAAAGGAACCCTTCCGAGTTCCCTGATTTACAAGCATATATTCGTGGTGATATGATAAGTATAGAAGTAGGAGAGAGTGGCCCACTACCACTCCCCCGACACAATTGTGAGCGGGAACCTCCATTTTACCAGAGATAGTCCGCGCCGGGGCCAAACCAGAGCGGGCTATTTTCGTTTCTTCAAGTACGTTAACAACGCGAGAATGAACATCCCCAACATCATCACTTCCGAGAAAGTAAACGTCATAGGCATCACCTCCATCCGGAGGCGATACTTCCCTACCCAAGTCAACTGTGCGTTTATAATTATATCAGATGATGTAATATTTTGGACACATACAATTTACAGCCCATTAACCCCAGCCACCACAAACGCCATCACGCCCAAAACCACGGCCGGTAAAGCTTTACGGAACGAATCTTTGGAACGAATATGCGAAACAAGGGCGCCAAGCATCGTACCCCCTACCCATAGACCCGCGAACACAGCCCAAGCCGGATACCACAATCCCGCGATCATACCGAGCGCCCCAACCACTTGCACCAACCCTGTCACCGTCAGGAACCACATCGGCAATCCCAAGTGCGAGAAACCCTCCACCTGTGATTTCACTCTTGCGATTTTGCCTCCCCCTGTAACCAGAAAAACGACCGCCAATATAACCTGCAACACGATGGACAACATATGCATATACAATGCCCCCCTCTCAGCTCTAATCAAAAAAACCGATTCTCCCCTGAAGGAAAGCCGGTTTCTCCATGTTCATGTGATGAATAGTATAGATGATTAACGACCTAGGCGATCTAGCGCCATTTTGTACCCGTCGTTGCCGTAGTTCAGACACCGCTTCACCCGCGAAATCGTTGCCGTGCTTGCGCCCGTCTCCGCCTCGATCTGGTTGTACGTCGACCCCTTGCCGAGCATACGCGCCACTTCCAGCCGTTGGGACAAAGATTGAATCTCGTTCACCGTGCACAAATCATCAAAAAATATATAACATTCCTCAACGCTCTTCAACGTCAAAATGGATTCGAATAACTGATCAATGGATTTATCATTCAACTTCTTCAGCTGCAACCGTATCAACCCCTACTATGACATAAAGATAATTTTACTTTATTTGCTTAAAGGATTCAAGCATTGACGCTATATTGCAGTGCATCGCGAAACTGTTTCAGCGCTGAACAGCAGAGTTCCCCACACTTTAGGCTCATCTCCCGGAAAAACTTCCCTCCACCCGAGACAAACGTCCATACGGCCGCAACGCCCATGACATAGACTACACTATCATCCCTGTGCTTGAGCGGAGTTTTCCAACCAGGCCGCAAGGGAATCCACTATTCGATGGAAAAAGGGTGTGAAAATACATGCATAACGATAAATATGCCGCATATCGGAGCAACGACGTGGTGGTTTACCAACCAAAAGTAACCGCTTATCACGGACAGCAACGCGGATTGTTCGGTTCTCCTGGCGCGGGACCGGGTCCAGGCTTTCCGGTCGCCGGCCCAGGCGGAGGTCAAGGCGGCCTGTTTGGCGGTGGCGGTAGTGGCGCGGGCGGCGGTTTCCCTACGGGAGGTTATTCGCCTTCGGTACCGACATTTCCTGCCGCGCCGGTCGAAACCGTCTCCGCTACAAGCGGGGGATTAGCCTCGGCCAAGAATCTGCTGTCATCCATGCCGAACTTGAAGGACATTTCCGGCTTCGTGGACCGGATGGGCGGCATCGACGGAATCCTCTCCACCATGACCAAAGCGCAAAAGCTGATGTCCAGCATGCAGCAAATGGCGCCGATGATCAAACTGCTGGCGGGCTCCTTCGCCAAGTCCAAGTCCGGCGACACCAGTGACGCCGACGACTATCGCCCGCGCCGCAAACGCCGTAAGCGCAAAGGCACCAGCACCGCCCGCCGCAAAACCAGCGCCAAGCGCAAACGGTAGGTTAGCTAGGGCCAGGCCGCTCAGCACACTCATAAGTCGTACTCCAGCACATCGAAAACTCCGTTTCGGCAATAAATGCCGGGACGGAGTTTTTACGCCTTGCAAGACAAATACATCCGGTATGCCTCGCCTCCAAGAGACGCAACGTAACCGGATGTGAATCTAGTTTTATACTATCGCTATGATGTTAATATTTTTATCGGTACGGGGGTTCAAATAACGAGTCTGGCGCGGTGTACTCATATTTTAATGGGGTGCTGACTTTATCTCCATAGATTGCGTAAATATAATAGGTATGCGTCACACCAAGCCGAGAACGATCCCAATAAAAACTGTTTGCAGATGGTTTCTCCCAATTATCGTAATAAACCAAGCTTTCATCATGATTAATCACTTCATTTATGACATAGGAGTCAGGTGCGCCATTATCCGACCTATGCCGCCATCCAAAATTATATAGCATTATATACTCGTTATTCTCGTCTTCTTCGGACATTAAAACATTCATATACACATCATAAGGTCGCAGATTCGAATAAAGTGGTTTTCTTTGTAAATCAATCTGCTTGGTCACGGCTAAGGTGGAGGCTTCTGTCCCTGTCAATAAAGTATAGCTTACTTGGGCACCTCCCCTTTCCTTGTAAATTGGCATATCAATAAACTGGTTATATACATAATGTTCATCATGAACCTTATTTGTTTGGAAACAACTTGAGTTGTGTTGGGGATTACATTGATAGCTCACAAATTTTTCTTCTTCGCTTGTACCGCTGTATGTTTTCGCAGGCTGTATAACGCGACCGAACACACTGAGGCTCGTTTCCGCGAATGTTCCTCCTCTTGTGATCTTGGTGTCAATCTTCATATTGGCTCGTATCAAGGCATTGAAGACGGCTTTGCGTGCCGCAGGATATTTGCTTAAGAGCTGTGTGGCTATCTGATCCTGATTTCCAAGGGCTAGCATCGTCTGGGGAGACAGCAGCTTGTAATAGTTTATAAGCTTCGCTACCTTATTGTTGTTTGCATCCGGCCTCTTCAGAAGCTTTTGTAGAATTTTGGCCTCGCTGATATACCACCTTGAAGAATCCTTACTTTGGATCATGGCAAAAAGTTCGGTTGACTCCGTATTTCTCCAATAGTCGTTAAAACCTTGTTCAAATCCTTTGTAGCTTGGACTGCCGAATAGGAACTCCACGGCATCCGCAAGTCGGATTCCGCCTTCAATCCCTGCTTGCTTAGATAGTTTCTGCAGCAATCCCTGTTTGGGTTGAAACGCTTTGTAGAGTTGAACTAAATCACGACTATCTCCGGTATAAGCGATTCCCAACAGCTTGATGCATTCCAACAGCTCTTTTCTAATAGCCTGCTGTTCTCCAGCGGGAAATTGAGATTTCACTTCATTCCAGAGCGGGTCCACCAAGGCCAGATGATCTGGGTTATTAGAATCCAGAGCTTTAATCTGGTCTCTAAACGCCTTGACAGCCCTAATCTCTTCGTCGCGTTTCTGGCAGCTGGCGGTTTCCGCGCACTCTCTGTTATTTAGCGCGTCGTACCACTTCACCCAACGCTGCACAAGCTGCAGGGGAGGAAATCCGCCCGCACCCGACGAGTTTTCCGCTCCGTTCGCAAATGCGGGAAACGGAATCGTGAAGAGGATACACAGCATGGTAATGAAAGTTACCAGTTTTTTTATGCTTCTCACCCACTCATCTCCTCTATCATGTATAATGATACACTTTGTATCATTATACATTTACCACAGTTTCCGTATTCTGTAATGAACACAAGGTCATGCGCAAATTGCCCCTCCCTTGGTTACATTGTTCGACAGCATGCTAGTGCTTCGGGCGCAAGAAACGATCTGGTCGCGCGTTTGAACAAGTAGTGTTTCGCTACTTAATTCGGAGGGATAGGCAAAACTCCAGAATTTAAGTAGCAAATCACATCTTAATTCCCGCGAATCGGCCCTTTTGGCAGGATTTCAGCAAATTAAGATGTAAAACACTATTTAAATTTTGCGCGTTCGCCAATATGAACGAATTAAATAGTGATTCACTATTTAATCATTCATATTGGCGCCTTTCATTCCCACCTTCCACTACGACCACTCTTCACTCCACACTGACCGATCCTGCACCTGATTTACTTAACCGCTAACCTACTACCGCTCTATTAGCACATTCTCCCTGCCTCCATCACCTTGGCGCATGTCTACCCAACGGTTACCTGCTACCATGCCGCTAACAACTCCCTAACGCTATCAATTACTTAACATCCCTTACCCTGCCACTACCTCCTGCCGATTGCCACTACTCCCTCGCCTGCCACAACAAAAAACCGGTCCTAACCCCAAGGTTCCTAAGGAACCCCAGGTCAAGGACCGGCTCTTTCACTTGCAAATCTTAAATCCTAAAGCTTATATCTTACGCGCCGTCATTTTCGCTTGCGTGAACAGCAGCAGGTAGTCGTGGCCGCCGGCTTTGGAGTCGGTGCCCGACATGTTGAAGCCGCCGAATGGATGCGCGCCGACTAGGGCGCCGGTACACTTGCGGTTGATGTACAAGTTACCGCAATGCATGTCTTCGAGCGCGTACGCGATGCGGTCTTCTTCTTTGGAGAAGAAGGCGCCTGTCAAGCCGAACTCGGTGTCGTTGTACAGCGCGATCGCTTCTTTGTAATCTTTGGCTTTGCCCAGCGCCAGAACAGGTCCAAAAATCTCTTCCTGCATAATACGCGCTTTACCGTCCACATCCGCGAACACGGTAGGCTGAATGTAGAAGCCGTTGCCTTCCGCTTTGCCGCCGCCCGCGATCAGACGACCTTCGCCTTTGCCGATTTCGATATATTCGAGAATTTTCTCATAGGCATTTTTGTCGGAAACCGGTCCGATCGGGAAGTTCTCTTCTTGCACACCAATGCGCAGCGCCTTTGTTTTCTCAGCTACCAGCTCAACAACTTCATCGTACACAGACTCGACGATGAACGCGCGGGAGCCCGCGGAACACTTCTGCCCCTGGAAACCGAATGCCGAAGCGACAATCGCGGAAGCCGCTGCTTCCAGATCCGCGGTCTCGTCAACCACGATACCGTCTTTGCCGCCCATCTCCGCAACGATCCGCTTGATCCAGATTTGGCCCGGAGCGGTTTCAGCCGCCAGACGGTTAATGCGAAGTCCTACTTCTTTGGAGCCTGTGAAGGAGATGAAGCGTGTTTTCGGATGCGTCGTCAAGTAGTCGCCCACTTCCGCGCCGCTGCCCGGGATGAAGTTCAGCACGCCCGTAGGCAAGCCGATTTCTTCCATCAGTTCCACGAACATGTGCGCGATCGCAGGAGTTACGGATGCAGGTTTCAATAATACCGTGTTACCGGACACGATCGCTGCTGTCGCCATACCTACACAGATTGCCAGCGGGAAGTTCCACGGCGGAATAACAACGCCTACGCCCAATGGAATGTAGCTAAGCTTATTATCTTCGCCAGGCACTTTCGTCAAAGGCTTGTGCTCGTTCGTTTCGCTCAAGCGAATCATTTCGCGCGCATAATACTCCATGAAATCGATCGCTTCGGCTGTGTCGGCTTCGGCTTCCGGCCAGTTTTTGCCCGCTTCGAAGATCATCATCGCCGAGAACTCATGCTTCCGCTCACGCATCAATTCGGCCGCGCGGAACAGGTAACCCGCACGCTCTGCCGCAGGGACGCGCTTCCAGCTCTCGAACGCGGTCAAAGCCGTTTGCATCGCTTTCTCCGCCAATTCCTTGCTCGCTTTGCTGACCGATGCGATCACTTCGTCCGTGTTACCCGGGTTGATGGATACGATGCGGTCTTCCGTCGTAATCTTCTCGCCGCCGATATGAAGAGGGATGTCTTTACCCAGAGTTGCTCTTACTTTCGTTAACGCGTCTTCCATCGCTTTCTTGTTCTCAGGTTGGCTGAAATCGACGAAAGCTTCATTTTGGAATGGGGAAATGCCTGTAGTGTTTGTGTGAGTTGTCATAAGTTAGCTCTCTCCTTTTCTGTATATCCTTTAGTATATGATGTCCGGCGAACAATGCCTACTGCCTACTATAACCAACCGCGGAGGCGGGAGGCCTCGGCCATTTTGCGCAAACCTACAATGTAAGCCGCCAGGCGCATGTGCACTCTCTTCGTGCGGGAAGTGTCGTATACGTTGTGAAAGGCATCCGTGAGAATGCGATCCAGCCGCTCGTTCACTTCATCCTCGGTCCAATAGTAACCCTGATTATTCTGCACCCATTCAAAATAGGATACGACAACGCCCCCCGCACTGGCAAGCACATCCGGTACAATCAGCACGCCGCGTTCGGACAAAATCTCGGTCGCCTTCGTCGTCGTCGGTCCGTTGGCCGCTTCCACCAGAATCCGGGCTTTAATATCGTGAGCGTTCTTCTCGGTAATTTGGTTCTCAATAGCGGCCGGCACCAGAATATCGCAGTCTTTCACCAGCAGCTCCTGATTCGTAATACGGCTTGGGAACAGGTTCGTCACGGTGCCGAAGGAATCCCGCTTATCCATCAGCTCGTCAATATTGAGGCCGTCCGGATTGTATAGTGCGCCCACAGCGTCCGAAATTCCAACCACTTTAGCCCCTGCATCGTACAAAAATTTCGCCAAAAAGCTCCCTGCGTTCCCAAAGCCCTGAATGATCACGCGTGAACCCGGAATCGACATGCCCATAGCCGCCGCCGCTTCGCGCATCACAATCGTAACACCTTTCGCGGTCGAAGACTCGCGGCCGATGGAACCGCCGAGCACGAGCGGCTTGCCCGTAATGAAGCCCGGGGCGTCAAACTCGCGGATGCGGCTGTATTCGTCCATCATCCACGCCATGATCTGCGCGTTGGTGAACACGTCCGGCGCCGGGATATCCTTCGTCGGCCCCACGATCTGGGAGACCGCGCGAACGTACCCGCGGCTTAAACGCTCCAGCTCGCCCATCGACATCGTGCGCGGATCGCATTGGATGCCGCCTTTGCCGCCGCCGTAGGGGAGGTTGGTGATGCCGCATTTGATGCTCATCCACATCGACAGCGCCTTAACTTCTTCCTCGGTAACGTCGGGATGGAAGCGAATGCCGCCTTTCGTCGGTCCCACCGCGTCATTATGCTGCGCGCGATAGCCTACGAACACCTTCACTTTACCGTCATCCATACGGATCGGGATCCGCACAGTGAGCAGACGAAGCGGTTCTTTCAACAGCTCATAGTATGAATCGTTATAGTTCATCACTTCCAGAGCCGTGCGGATCACTTCCTGTGTGCGTTCAAAAACACTGATGTTTTCAGCAACCGGCACCACCCCTTGCGCAACTTGAAGCGATGCGTTCTGAGCGGATTCGGCTGCGGTCTTCGTACTCGTGGTCGTCATGGGAAGGTTCCTCCGATTGGTTTATTTCGCTGCGGCTTCGGATACGCTCAATACTTGCTTGATCCGCTCAATCGCCCAGTCCAGATCCTCTTGGGAAATCACCAGCGGCGGGGCAAAACGAATCGTCGTCTCATGCGTCTCTTTACACAACAAGCCCAGTTCTTTCAGCTTCTCGCAGTAAGGACGAGCCGCGCCGGACAGTTCCACGCCGATGAACAAGCCGCGTCCGCGGATGTCGACGATCGCCGGGTTGTTGATCTCGCGCAGTTTGGTGATGAAGTATTCGCCCAATTCTAGGGAACGCTTCACAAGTCCTTCTTCTTCGAGCACATCCAGCGATGCGATCGCTACAGCGCAACCAAGCGGGTTACCGCCGAACGTGGATCCGTGGGAACCTGGGCCGAATACGCCGAGCACTTCTTCGTCCGCCGCAACCGCGGAGATCGGGAACACCCCGCCGCCAAGCGCTTTACCCATGATGTACACGTCCGCTTTGATGTCTTCCCAATCGGTTGCGAATACGCGGCCTGTGCGTCCAAAGCCGGTTTGGATTTCATCGGCAACGAACAGCACGCGGTTTTCTTCGCAGAGCGCTTTCGCTTGCTTCAGGAAGCCTTCTTCGGGGATTACGATGCCCGCTTCCCCTTGGATCGGTTCTACCAGGAACGCGGCTGTGTTCGGCGTGATCGCCGCTTTCAACGCTTCAATATCGCCGTAAGGAATGATGCGAAAACCCGGTGTGAACGGCCCGAACCCTTCTTTGTATTCCTCTGAGGAAGAGAACGAAGTAACGGTAATCGTCCGTCCGTGGAAGTTGCCTTCGCAGACGATGATTTCGGCTTGGTTGGCCGGAACGCCTTTGATATTGTAAGCCCAACGTCTCACCGCTTTCACTGCCGTTTCAACCGCTTCAGCGCCGGTGTTCATCGGCAAAATCATGGTTTTGCCCGTCAGAGCGGACAGTTTCTCGTAGAATTCGCCCAGTTGATCATTGTGGAACGCTCGGGATGTTAATGTTACTTTATCTGCTTGATCTTTCAGCGCCTGAATGATGCGCGGGTGGCGATGCCCCTGGTTCAGTGCGGAGTATGCGCTCAGCATATCCATGTAGCGGTTACCTTCGGGATCTTCGACCCACACGCCTTCCGCTTTGGAAATGACGATAGGCAATGGATGATAGTTATGGGCTCCGAATTTCTCGGTTTGTTCGATTATACGGTTCGTTTGTGTCATAGGATGAAATCCTCCTTATTGGTTTTCGCGTGTTTTTGCAAAATAAATCAACTTCATAACCATTATACAAGCAAGAACGATGCCAACTTTTTGGATGGGGATAAAAGAGTGATGAGGTTTCTTGAGTGCAAATAATATTGGCAGTGTGCAAAATTTGGTTGCGGGTTGTGCAAAATATTTTGGCGGTTAGCGTTTTTGGTGGTACAATAGGTTGGGTAGAGTTAGATATGTGAAAGTGATTGTGCCGGTCCTCGAGGGATCTGGAGTAACAGGAAGGCAAGGTGTGTTATGGCAATGCAGGACGATACCGCTCATCTGGAAAAAATGCTGTCTTTATACCGCAGTGTCACCGACAAAATCAACGAAGGCGTCCACGTCGTCGACGAATCCGGGCGTTCTCTCATCTATAATGCCAAAATGACGGAGCTCGAATCCATGAGCCGCGACCATGTGCTGTGGAAGCCGCTTGAGGAAGTGTTTCAGTTCTCCGGCGATCAGGAAAGCACGTTGCTGAAGGCTTTGAACACGGGGCAGCCTGTGCAGAATGTGCGGCAGACGTATTTTAATGATAAGGGGAAGAAGATTACGACGCTGAATCATACGTATCCGATCCTCGAGGAAGGGCGCGTCATCGGGGCGGTGGAAATCGCCAATGATGTGACGAAGCTCGAGCGCCTCGTGCGAGGCACGATGCTCGAGGGGAAAGGCGAAGGAGGACTGCGGTACGACTTCGCCTCCATTGTGGGGCCGAGCGCGGCTTTGCGCGAGGTAATTCGCCACGGCGAGCGGGCGGCGCGCACGAGCTCCTCCGTCCTCGTGGCCGGTGAAACCGGTACGGGGAAGGAGCTGTTCGTGCAGAGCATCCACCAGGCGAGCGCCCGGGCGGAACGCCCGTTCATCTCGCAGAACTGCGCGGCCCTGCCGGACACGCTGATCGAGAGCTTGCTCTTCGGAACGGCTAAGGGCGCGTTCACGGGGGCGGTGGAGCGCCCCGGGTTGTTCGAGCAAGCGGAGGGCGGCACGCTCTTCCTGGACGAGATCAACTCGCTGGGACTAGCGCTCCAGGCGAAGCTGCTGCGCGTGCTGCAGGAGAAGGCGCTGCGCCGCGTCGGCGACACCCGGGACCGCGCGGTCAACGTGCGCGTCATCGCCGCGCTGAACGAGGACCCGATCACCGCGGTCACGGAGGGGCGGCTCCGCAAGGATCTGTACTATCGACTCGGCGTCGTCGTGTTGATGATCCCGCCTCTGCGGGAGCGGCCGGAGGACATTATGCCGCTGGTCCGGCACTTTATCGCGAAATACAATGCATTGTTCCAGATGCAGGTGACGGGGGTGGATACGGAAGCGGAGCGTTTCTTGCTCGGCCATGATTGGCCGGGTAATGTGCGTGAGCTGCAGCATGTTATCGAGGGGTCCATGAACCTCATGGACGACGAGAGCCTGATCGGCATGGACCATATGCCGATCTACCACGCCAGCCGCGTCGTCAAAGCGTTGGCGGCCGGGTTGCCGGCTGATGGCAGATCCAGCGCCACCGGCAGCGTACCCGTGACAGGCGGCATTGACGCTGCCAGCAGCAAGCTCACGACAGGCACGTCCCCATCCAACACGGGCTCCACGGACGGCTTAATGGCCGACTTGCATGAGATTAAGCCGCTTAAGCAGAAGCTTGAAGAATTTGAGCGAACCTATCTACAGCAAGTTGTTGCTCTCCAAGGCGGCAACATCTCCAGAGCGGCCCGCGAACTGGGCATCAGCCGTCAAAGCCTTCAATACAGGCTAAAAAAATTCCAGCCGTCACACCAAACCCAGCAACAGCAAACGCAAAATTAATTTGCTCCTCACCGCCAAGATTTTTGGCGGTGGCTTCTTTTTTTGCACCTCGCCTCGCTAACAGTCCTAATGGTAAGTTAATTATCTCATTTCCACTCATTTGGGAGTTATCCCATTCACTCAGCCCAAATCTGGTACCCCTCAACTACACATCACCTTTACCTCTGAACTAACCCGATACCTATCTCATTTCCACTCATTTGGGCGTTATCCCATTCAATCAGCCCAATCTGGTACCTTTCAACGACACATCACCTTTACCTCTGAACAAACCCAATACCTATCTTATTTCCGCTCATTTGGGCGTTATCCCATTCACTCAGCCCAAGTCTGGTACCTTTCAACATCACCTTTACCTTTGAAACTAACCCGATACCTATCTCATTTCCACTCATTTGGGCGTTATCCCATTGACTCAGCCAAGTTCTAATAAAGTTACGTTGATATCTGGGCCATAGCGCAAAACAGGATTAGATGGTCCAGGCGCGCTGAGCGATTGGGATAACGGGGCCATGGCACAAAAACAGGATTAGCTGGTCCAGACGCGCTGAGCGATTGGGATAACGAGGCCATGGCGCAAAAACAGAATTAGCTGGTCCAGTCGTGCTGAGCGATTGGGATAACGGGGCCATGGCGCAAAAACAGAATTAGCTGATCCAGACGCGCTGAGTGAATGGGATAACGGGGCCATGGCGCACAATCAGGATTAGTTGGTCCATGCGTGCTGAGCGAACGGGATAACGGGGCCATGGTGCAAAAAACAGGATTAGCCGGTCCAGGCGCGCTGAGCGATCGGGACAACGGGGCCATGGCACCAAAACAGAATTAGTTGGTCCAGGCGCGCTGAGCGATTGGGATAACGGGGCCATGGCACAAAAACAGAATTAGTTGGTCCAGGCGCGCTGAGCGATTGGGATAACGGGGCCATGGCGCAAAAACAGGATTAGCTGGTCCAGACGTGCTGAGCGAATGGGATAACGGGGCCATGGCACAAAATAAGGATAAGTTGGTCCAGACAGGCTGAGCGAACGGGATAACGGGGCCACGGCACATATACAGGATTAGCCGTCCCAGGCGCGCTGATTAAACGGGATGGGAACGTTACCAAATGGATTTCCCCCCTAAAACTTGGTATGATAATTGCTTCTTAGTAAGGTTAGAGTCAAACTTATTTTATGAAAACGTATACAACAACAGTTGCGAATTCTCATCAAGGAGCGAATGCGATGATTACACAGACGGATCAACCAAACGAACTCAAGCGGACTATGACCAGCAGGCACATGTTCATGATCTCGCTGGGCGGCGTGATTGGGACAGGTTTCTTCCTCGGGTCGGGTTACACGATCCAACAGGCCGGGTCCATTGGGGCCATCCTATCCTACATGGTAGGCGGATTTATTATGTATCTTACGATGGCTTGTCTCGGAGAACTCTCCGTACACATGCCTGTCTCAGGGTCATTTCAAACGTACACTTCCCGATACATCGGCCGAGCCACCGGCTTTACGGTAGGTTGGATTTACTGGCTTGGCTGGGCGGTAACCGTGGCGCTCGAATTATTAGCATCAGGTCAGCTCATGCAACGCTGGTTCCCGACCGTGGACATCTGGGTATGGTGTTTGGTGTTTGGAGCTTTCCTGTTCATATTGAATGCATTATCCGCCAGATCGTTTGGCGAAGCGGAATTCTGGTTCTCCAGTATCAAAGTAATTGCCATTCTATTGTTCATTATACTGGGTCTGGGTGTGATGTTTGGATTGGTTCCGATGAACGGCGGCGCGGCAGCCCCGATGTTCTCAGCCTTTACGAATGAAAACAGTTGGTTGCCGAATGGTTGGACGGGGTTGATTTTGACCATGATTACGGTGAATTTCTCGTTCCAAGGGACAGAGCTGATCGGCATTGCGGCCGGTGAAAGTGAGGATCCGGAAAAAACCATTCCCAGAACGATCCGCATGGCGGTATGGCGCACTCTTATCTTCTTCTGTCTGGCCATCTTCGTCCTGGCGGCTTTGATTCCTTGGGAACAAGCAGGCGTGATTGAAAGCCCGTTCGTGATGGTGTTTGAATCGATCGGTATTCCTTATGCGGCGGATATTATGAATTTTGTGATTTTGACCGCGTTGTTGTCGGTGGGGAACTCGGGATTGTATGCGGCAACAAGAATGTTGTGGTCACTCTCCAAAGAAAACAATTTGAACCCGGTGATGACACGCGTCAATCGTCGCGGGATTCCGGTGAACTCCTTGATGCTAACGATGGGTATCGCGTTCTTGTCCCTGCTGTGCAGTGTGGTTGCGGCGGATACCGTCTTTGTATGGTTGATTTCCCTGGCGGGTCTAGGCGCTCAAGTCGGTTGGATTGCCATTACGGCATCTCAATTGGCCTTCCGCAAAAAATACATCGCCAGCGGCGGCAAGCTCAAGGATCTGAAGTTCCGGACACCGTTGTATCCGTACCTTCCTTTGCTGGGTTTGACTCTGAACATTCTCGTTCTGGTCTCTCTCGCGTTCGACAAGGATCAACGCATCGCCCTGTATTGCGGCATTCCGTTCGCGGCGCTGTGCTATCTCTACTACTTCTTCTTCGTGAAAGGCAAAACCGCCAGAGCGAAAACCGTAGCCGAGAAGAATATGCTTTAGGTCAAAATAAAGCTAAAGCCCAAACCTTTTACGGGTTTGGGTTTTTTAGTGCTGAGACTCTGATTAGTTTTAATAAGATGGCTAGTTTGTGCGCTAACGAACTCAGGAAACGCTATTCGACCGATTTAAGCAGTTTGGCGAATCTAACGAATCGGAGACACCTTATTTGCATAATAATGATGGTTTTAAGCCCATTTGCCACGAATAGCGTTGTTCCAGTTCGTTAGATTTGTAATCTAACTTATTTCACCCAAATAACGTCACCTGAGTTCGTTAGCCGGCTGCACCGCAACCCACAACAAAGCCCGCCTCAACGAGGCGGGCTTCAATCATTACAATATACGCTGTCCCAACAAGGACGCGATCAGTTCAACAGCCAGCCGGGCTGTTTTGTTGCCGGAATCCAGGGATGGATTCACTTCAACAAACTCCGCGGATGTGATCTTTTTCGACTCGCACATCAGCTCCAGTGCAAAATGCGCCTCCCGGTAACTCACGCCCCCCGGGATCTTCGTGCCGGTGCCCGGCGCTTCCAGCGGATCCAGGCTGTCGATGTCGAAGCTCAGGTGCACGCCGTCCGTGCCGTTCGTCACGATCGCCAGCGCTTCGTCCATCACCGCGGACATGCCTTTGCGGTCGATGTCGTGCATCGTGAAGCATTTGATCCCGGAGCTGCGGATGAAATCCCGCTCCCCTTGATCCAATTGCCGCGTGCCGATCAGCACAATGTTCTCCGGCTTCAGGTTCGGTCCCGCTCCCTTAATCTGCGTCAGCAAGGACGGCCCGCGCCCCATAGCGACACCCAGCGACATCCCGTGGATGTTACCGGACGGGCTGGTCTCTTCGGTGTTCAGATCCGCATGCGCGTCAAACCAGATGACGCCCAGGTTCTTATACTTTTGCACCAAACCGCCCAGTGTACCGATGGCAATACTGTGATCGCCGCCCAACACGAGCGGGAACGCGCCTTGATTCACTACACCCGCAACTTCAGCCGCCAGGTTCGTGTTTAACTCTATAATTTCATTTAAGTATTTCAAATTAGGATGCGTTTCCCCCGACTCGCTCGGTACAGGCAAGGTCACTTCCTTATCAATATGGAAACCCAACTCTTTCAATTGGCGGTTCAAACCTGCTAGACGGATGGCCTCCGGCCCGAATTCAGTACCTCTGCGGCCTGCTCCGTATCCGAAAGGAACGCTAAGTATGGATAGTGCCTTCGTTTCAGTGCTCATCATAATTCTCCCTCTCCTTATCGGATCTCTCTACCTATTCTACAAGCAATAACTGTGCCAACTGCCTTCTCTACTCCCAAAATGGGTCATGTCTGCGCTCAATCTATACCTTTGCGTCCGTCATAATCTACATTGTTTTGCGCAATACTGATGACAAAATATGCATCTCTTCCCTATACTTCGTTACCGTCCTTCGCGAAAGTTGAATCCCGTCCCGGTCCAAAACATCCACAATTTTCTGATCCGAAAAAGGTTTGATTTTATTCTCGGTATCGATCAATTGGCGAATCTTGGCCTTCACGGTCACACTGGATGCCGCTTCTCCGCCCGAGGTCTGCAAGCCGGAAGAGAAGAAGAACTTCAGCGGCACCACGCCCCGCGGGGTTTCAACAAATTTATTCATGACCGCGCGGCTCACCGTGGATTCGTGAAGTCCGAGCTGTTCGGCGATTTGCTTCAGTTTCAAGGGCTTCAACCCTTCGACGCCCCCTGTCACGAAACCTTCTTGCTCCTGCATAATCGCTTGGATGACACGGTACAACGTTTCCTCCCGATGCTCCATGCTCCGCAACACCACCGAGGCGGCACGCGTCATTTCTTTCAGATACGTAACAGTAGGTTGACATCGAATTTGTTCGGCCATGGATGCGTATTCGGTGTTAATGGTTACTTTTGGAAGCGAGCCCTTCAGCAAGAGTATGGTAATCTCCTCGCCTTGTACTTCAATCCTGGCGTCTGGCACCACATACACATTTCGTTGCGGCGTTAATGCCAATCCGGGACGCGGATCGAGCTTACGAATCATGGCCACGGCTTCCTTCACTTGGTCCAAAGATATGCCTAGTTCAGCAGCTATCCGATCCAGTCGCCCCTGTGCCAACAAGGTTAGATACCCGCATACGATCTCGCGAGCTCCCACCGGCACAACCGCCTTCCACTCCAGCTGAATCCGCAGGCATTCGCTTACATCCCTTGCCCCGACGCCGGCAGGCTCGAGTCTGTGCACTTGCCGCAGCGCTTCTTCGACCATCTCCGAATCCATGCTCAATGCCACGGCAACTTGCTCCGTCGTAACATCCAGATAACCCGAATCATCCAGATTCCCCGCCATATAGACGGCCGCCCGAAACACTTCCTGCGGTAAATGACTCATACGCAATTGGCTAACCAAGCTATCCTCCAGCGTATGTTCATAAGCGGGGATTCGGTGCATCACATCGGGCTTCACTTGGGTGGCCGACGGCGATTTCTTCCTATTTTGCTTCAAAAATATGGATCTATGTTTGGGTTCCTGGACGTTCAATAACGGGTTGTCATTAGCCTGCTCGTAAAGGTAGTCTGATAGTTCGCTGTTCGAAAGCTGCAGCATGTGAATGGATTGATGCATTTCAGGTGTGATGGATAGTTTGAGTCCTTGTTCCAGTTGTAATCCTGCGCCCGCTTGCATGTTCAAACCTCCTCTGTATCAAAGGTGGGCTGTATAAAAATACACTGCGGCTCATAATTATGTAACCGCTTTCATTTCTTAATTTGATTATACATTTCAGGCTTCCCTTTTGTCACTGGATGGATGTGGAATGTGCATGTTTCTATTGGCGCCTAAAAAATAAACTCCCAACGCCAAAGGCATCGGGAGCAACCATTTCGAACCATTTAGTTCTGCGAGTTGAATTCTCTCGGTATTCTTCGTGCCACTTTGGTGCGGATTGCGGCTTCAATGACTTGTTTACGTATGGAACGAACGATATCCGTATTAAACACACTTGGGATGATGTAATGCTTGTTGAGCTCATCCGGTTTGATGATGGAGGCGATCGCTTCCGCGGCTGCCAGCTTCATCTCCTCGTTAATGTCCGAGGCACGGCAATCCAAAGCGCCGCGGAACATGCCCGGGAAGCATAGCACGTTGTTGATCTGGTTCGGATAGTCCGAGCGTCCTGTCGCGATGACGGCGGCAATATCCTCGATTTCTTCCGGCGAGATTTCAGGCGTCGGGTTTGCCATCGCGAATACGATCGGATCCTTAGCCATCGTGCGAATGTCGTCTCGGTTCAACAGGTTGCCTCGCGATAACCCGATGAACACATCCGCTCCGCGCAGCGCATCCCGCAGGTCACCGGACACCCGATCCGGGTTCGTATTGGCCGCGTACCATTGCTTCATCGGATTCGCATATTCGTCATTAGCGTTCAGGATCCCCTCAACATCCACACCCAACAGATTCTTCACACCCGCCGCCAGCAAAATCTTACTGCAAGCAATCCCCGCAGCCCCGATCCCGCAAACGACAACTTTGAGGTCGTGAATGTCTTTGCCGACGATTTTCAGTGCATTGATTAACCCGGCGTAAAGGACAACGGCCGTACCATGCTGATCGTCGTGGAACACAGGGATGTCCAACTCTTGACGGAGGCGGGACTCAATCTCGAAGCATCGCGGCGACGAGATATCCTCAAGGTTAATGCCGCCGAAGGCAGGCGCTATATGTTTAATCGTTCGGATGATTTCTTCAGTATCTTGCGTGTCCAGGCAGATCGGGAAAGAGTCCACGTCCGCGAATTGTTTGAAGAGCATCGCTTTGCCTTCCATGACCGGCATGGCCGGGTGAGGCCCGATATTACCGAGGCCCAGAACAGCGCTCCCGTCCGAGATAACGGCAACCATGTTCCGTTTCACGGTCAGCGTATGCGCTTTCTGCGGATCATCCTTGATCGCGAGACATACTCGCGCCACATCCGGCGTATACACGCGGGACAGATCGTCGCGGTTTTGGATTGGTGTTTTGGGCGTGATGGAGATTTTGCCCCCCAGATGCAGTAAGAAGGTACGGTCGGATACGTGAACGAGTTTCACATCCGGTGTACGTCCGAGCGCTTCCGTGATGCGGTCGATATCCGCTGTGTCCGACACATTCACTGTGAGATCCCGCACCGAGATGGATTTGTTCCCGCTGATAATATCAATGGCGACAATATCTCCGCCGTTCTCCGAAATTAAAGATGCCACCTGGCCGAACTTGGTCGACTCCGAATTAAACTCCAAACGCAGAATGACGCTCTTCCCGCTGTAGGACGATTGCGATTGGATAAGTGTTGTGGGGTTCATGGATTGGCCTCCCGAATTTTATTAAGGTACTGTCCTTAACAAAGCAAGATCTGTGCCACCTATTGAAGCTTTATTCCTTTTTGCCCAAAAGAAACCATTAGCACACTTCCCGTTCACTCTACTCTAAAGTAACCTTCGTGTTGTTAGGAACGATCTGTACCCACGTCTGCCCCGGCAGGAAACCCGCTTCCTTCCCGTCCTTATATGCGCGAATGGCTCCGTCCTTGTTCTCCCAGGTGACCTCTTGCGCCACGCCTCTGTAAATGAGGAGCCCTTTGCCCGGGCCGTAGATGTCGACGTCGCGACGTCCGACCTTGTCCGTGATGCGGTGGTCGGTGTAGGCGATCAGCAGGGATGTGGCCGTCAGTTGCTTCCCGGTTACGCGGTCCTCATGCGGCTTGCCTTCCATGAAACGCTTGTAATTGCCGCTGGCCGCATCGTACTCGTAAGCTACATCGTAGCCGGCAATGTAGGGAATGCCGACTTTGGCGGCAGGAGCACCTACAGGCACGGCGTCCGCAGGCGCGAACGTTAGCTGCATCGGCACCCAGTCCTCCCGCTTTTTGCGGTCCGTGACCGCCTCGCGGATTTTGGGGACGCTGCTGTACAGGTTGTGCGGCGCTTTGCGGGATTTGTCCCGCCAGTAGTATTTGTCATCGCCGTACACTTGGTCGAAGTGATCCAGCTTGTGGCTCTTTAGGATGTTCATCGCCTCTTGGCTCCACCCCGCGTGAACCATGACGGCATCCAGTTCCTCTCCCAGCTGTACAAAATACGGCCGAATACTCCGCACAGGCCCAATCGTATCTACGGTCCGGCTCTGGTAGACGGCCAGGAAGCGCGTGATTTCGCCTTCGGCGAGCACCTCGTAGACGATGTCGGCTTGATCCAGGCCGCTTTGCGGGCGCGCCCGCGGGGAGTTCTCGACCATGAACATGAGCGGTCGGAGCTTTAACGCCGCGGGTAGACCCAGCCCCGTCAAGGGCGCGGCGAATTGCTCCGCGGGCGGCGTTGGTGTTGGCTCCGGCGTCGGCTCGGGCGTTGGTGCGGGTGTTTCGTTCTGCACCGCGGGCTCCTCCGCGACGGGCGTGTTGCTGCAGCCTGCGGCTGTTATCATGAATGCGGCCGATAGGGCCAGTAGCATTTGGCGTTGGGAAGAGATGGTCTTCATAGAAGTGGCACCTGCCTTTTCATGTTAGTAGTGATGTGGAGCCTTGTCCGATTCGGACGCTTAGGTTATATTCCACAAGCAGGCGGTGAGTCCTTTTTTGGGCGGGGAAAATGTGGGGGGAGCTGGTGACGAATCATTTCAAAATATGGTATGTTTTTGAAATCAAGATAGGGGGTTTAGGGTGAATCGTACTTATGTATTTGTTGCTTCGTTGGTTCTAGCGCTTGGTCACGTTGCGGTGAGCTATCAGATGTTGACTATTTCGTTACTGGAGCCGAGCATACTTCCCGTGGAAGCAGATAACGTATCCGCGGCGGGGTTGGGCTTAGTGGTCATCCCAATGTTGGTGCTTGGGTTGCATGTGATACTGCATCTTGTTATTTTTGCGATATGTCTCATGAGATATAGGAAGAAATCTTTTATGTTTACGATGCTGTTACCCTCGAGGGGTGTTGCATTTTTGAATGTGATTAGAGCGCTAGGAGCTGTTATTTTCTTAGTAATTGCAATATCATTGCTGAGCAGTAACGTTTATCCGTTATGGATGATTCTTTACGGTTTAGTGGTGTACGTGGTTTATTGGGGCTGGGTGCTGCATATGGTATCGGATCGGTTGATTGAGCGAAGATAAAGGAGTGTTCTCATGTTTCTTATAGGAATTTTACTAATTGTATTTGGAGTGTTGATGTTGATACGACCTAATCTCATCTGGCTCCTCACTGAAAGTTGGAAGTCCACGGAAATATCAGAACCCTCAAGTCTATATCTCATGTCCACCCGGTTTGGCGGAATCATGTGTATTCTTGTTGGAGCGGGAGCAATCGCAGCTTTCTTATGGAGTAAAAAATAGCCAATACCATCAGCAAAACAAAAAACTCTATCGAGGCCACTCAGGATAGGCCACCGTGTTCTTGGCTCTGTTGGAATTAAAAGTTCGCCTGCGAGGCTGGATCCTGTTGCTTGGTCAACTGCCAAGTATTATTTGCGTTTCAGCGCCGATGCTGGGTTATCCCTAAGAAACAGGTGAAAATTATATTAGTTTTTCAAAAAAAAATTATATAATAACAATTTTTGTAATTATATAAATTTCAAAGAACGTTTGTTCCTGTAATGCACAAGGGAGTGAGGATAGCAGGTTGCCTAACTCACGAACATACATTAACCCTCATTTTGCAAATATCACTTCATTGCCCTCTTCAATCACACCACTGAGCGTTCGGGATAACCCAGCATTCCAGTACAAATAAGGATTACTAGTTATCACTCATACTCTATCTCCTTTCTATCATATAAAAAGACCCAGCGACAGAGCCGCTGGGCCACACTACGTATTTCAACTAGTCGTCGCTGGACAAAATGCCGAAGAAACGCAAAATGTACAAGAACAAGTTAATGAAGTTCAGATACAAGCTCAGTACGGCAAAAGGAATTTCCTCTTCCGACAGTCCGTGTCTGTATTGGGAAATATCGTACAAGATGAAACCGCTGAAAATCATGATACCCAAGCCTGCGATGCCCAAGCCCAACGGACCGGAGAAGCCGCCGACGAACAATCCGATAATGCTCAGACCGATCAGCGTAAGCAAGCCCACCATCAGCATTCCGCCCAACCAGCTGAAATCACGTTTGGAATTGTAAGCGTAAGCCGTCAATCCCGCGAAGATGATCCCTGTCAGCAAGAAGGAAGAGGTAATCAGTGACGATCCGCCTACGTTGGCATAATAAGATACCGATGGGAAAATCGTAATCCCGCTGATGAAAGAGAACGCATACACGAAACCGTAACCGATCGCGCGATTCCGACTGCGGCGAAGCATGAATGCGGAGAACAGCATAATCAGTTCAACCACAACCAGCGGCAATACCATCCAAGCCGGCACAAATTCCACGCCTACCCAAGTACCCGCGAACGAAACCAGAATAGAAATCGTAAACATGCGAAGCAGCTTGTGGAAAGAGGAATTATAACTGCTTTCCGCTTGTGACACTTTGGAGCCATATTCGTAATTCAATGTGTTCAACCACCTTTATCTGAAATGAAGTGATACCCTCTTCGGGCTTTACAATACATTGTATCATAGGAGAAGGAAAACATGCCTTAACTTTTGTGAATTTCGTATCATTTGCGAGAGTTTGAGAAAGGCTAGATATATATATTTTTCCCAAAATAAGGGAGGTTCAATCATGAACAACGTCACACCCGCCTTTTTGCCGTATCTCAGAGATCATTGGCTGCCCATCGCTTTAATTGCAGGCCTTGTTGCGGCGTTGATGTATATTTACCGTAATCGTATTAAGTTGTTTTTCTTGGAGTAGTGGCGGATGACCCGACGTAAGACTCAGACAAATAAATAGCAATCCACTACTTAAATTAATGAAAATGTATTTATGGAGAGATTTAGATCGTATTATACATCTTAAAAAATCATTTTGACCCCAAAAAGACTGAATACACAAAATTAAGTAGTGAAATAGTAACTAATCTAGGGCAAACGCGTAATTTTCTCAAAATAAGATGTAGAACACTATTTATTCCCATTACCCGAACGGGTGAGCACATAAAAAAGAGAGCGGTCGCCCGCCCCCCATCACTCACCAAAAAACTACATTAACGCCTTCATCGCAATATCCGAACGCATATGCTTGCCCTCGAACCGGATACGCTCTGCGTCCGCATAAGCAGCTGCCCGCGCCGCCGCGATATCCGCGCCCTTGCCGACTACACCGAGCACCCGGCCGCCGTTCGTGACGAACCCGCCGTCCTTCATCGCCGTACCCGCGTGGAACACCGCGCATTCCTGCACTTCATCCAATCCGTGAATCGGCACGCCTTTCGGATACGGACCCGGATAGCCTTCGGAGGCTAGCACAACACATACTGCCGCTTCCTCGCTCCACTGGATATCAATCTGCGCCAACTGCCCCTCAACCGTTGCCAGAAAAATATCCACCAAATCCGTCTCCAACCGCGACAACACCACCTGGGTCTCCGGATCGCCGAAGCGCGCGTTGAACTCAATCGTCTTCGGCCCTTCCTCCGTCAGCATCAAGCCCGCGTAAAGCACGCCGCGGAACGGACGGCCTTCCTGCACCATCGCTTCAGCACATGGAATGAGAATCGTCCGAATTGCCTCGTCCACCACCGATTGCGGGATGTGCGGTACCGGCGAATAAGTGCCCATGCCGCCGGTGTTCGGCCCTTTGTCGCCGTCGTACACTGGCTTGTGATCCTGCGCTGGCACCATCGGGCGCACCGTGTTCCCATCGACGAAAGCCAGAATCGACATCTCCTGACCGGTCATAAATTCCTCGATGACGACTTGATTGCCGGCGTCGCCGAACACTTTTTGGACCATAATTTCTTGCAGTGCATGATCCGCTTCTTCCAGCGTAGCCGCCACAATCACGCCTTTACCCGCCGCCAAGCCGTCCGCTTTGATAACGATCGGGGCTTTTTGCGTCTGAAGATACGCTGCTGCAGGTTCGTATTCCGTGAACGTTTCGTATGCGGCTGTGGGAATGTTGTACTTTTTGAGCAGATTCTTGGTGAACACTTTGCTGCCTTCAATAATGGCCGCGTTCGCGCGAGGCCCGAACACCGGAAGACCTCTGTCTTCCATATGATCCACAATCCCCTCGGAAAGCGGATCATCCGGTCCTACCACAACCAAATCCACCGCGTAATCCAAAGCAAATTGGCTCAACTTCTCAAACTGGTTCTCCTGAATCGGCACACATTCCGCGATTTGCGCAATTCCCGCATTTCCCGGTGCGCAGTAAATCTGCTCCACTTTGTCGCTTTTGTTTAACGCCCAAACCAATGTATGCTCCCGACCGCCGCGGCCAATGACTAGAATTCGCACGAAATCACTCCTTCAATAGTGTCCAAACTAATGGTTAACCCCGTTAATATTCAACAATTCTAGTGTTTAAAATGACGCACGCCGGTGAACACCATCGCAATACCGTATTGATTAGCGACCTTAATCGACTCTTCGTCCTTAATGGAACCGCCCGGCTGGATGACCGCTGTGATGCCTGCTTTGGCCGCAAGCTCCAACGTATCGCCCATCGGGAAGAACGCATCCGAAGCCAGCACGGAACCTTGCGCTTTGTCACCCGCTTGCATGATCGCAATCTTCGCCGCGCCCACACGGTTCATTTGCCCCGCGCCTACGCCGATCGTCATGTTATCCGCCGCGAGTACAATCGCATTGGATTTCACGTGCTTGACTACTTTCCATCCGAACAGGAGCTGCTTCAGTTCCGCTTCCGTAGGTTTGCGCTCCGAGGCTACAGTTAGGTCAGCTTCCGTCAGTTGCAGCGTGTCGCGGTCCTGAATCAGCATGCCGCCTTCAACGGTGGTGATGACAGGTGCAGCAGATTTTGCAGAGGATTGCTGAGTTGCGCCGCCTTCTCCCACTTCCGAATTACCAAGTCTCATCAAGCGAATGTTCTTCTTCTGGGACAGAATTTGCAGAGCCTCTGGCGTAAAGTCCGGCGCAATGACGATTTCCAGGAAAATTTCGTTCAGCAGCATCGCCGTTTCTTCGCCGATTACCCGATTCGCCGCCACAATCCCGCCAAAGATGGAAGTAGGGTCGGCCGCATAAGCTTTCTCGTAAGCCTGGTGAATGTTCTCGCCGATGCCAACGCCGCAAGGGTTCATGTGTTTTACAGCTACAACCGCAGGCTCCGCGAATTCTTTAAGAATTTGCAGCGCCGCGTTCGCGTCATTGATGTTGTTGAAGGAAAGCTCTTTCCCATGCAGTTGTTCCGCTGTAGTAATGTTGCCCGATGCCGCTAACGGTTCGCGATAGAAGGCTGCTTTCTGATGCGGGTTCTCCCCGTAACGCAGATCCTGCACTTTCTCGTAAGTTACCGTGTAACGCTCCGGCAGCGGCTCGCCCGTCTGCTTGGATAAGTAGTCAGAAATCAGCGCATCGTAAGCAGCGGTGTGACGGAATACTTTGGCGGCCAGACGTTTGCGGGTTTCAAGCAAGGTATCGTTGTCCTGGCTAGCGCGGATATCTTCCAGCACCGTTGCATAATCCGCGGCATCCACCACGACCGTGACGAATGCATGATTTTTCGCAGCTGAGCGAAGCATAGTAGGTCCGCCGATATCGATATTCTCGATGGCGTCTTCATAGCTGACACCCGGTTTAGCGATCGTCTCGGCAAAAGGGTACAAGTTCACGATCACAAGATCGATATAATCCAAGCCCAGCTCTTTCATGGACGCTTGGTGTTCTTCGTTGTCGCGAACGGCGAGCAGCCCGCTGTGTACAGCCGGATGCAGCGTCTTGACGCGTCCGTCCATAATTTCCGGGAATCCCGTCACTTCGGAAATACCGATAACCGGTACGCCATGCTTCTCCAATAAGCTCTTCGTGCCGCCTGTGGAGATCAATTCTACGCCAAGTGAAGCCAATTGCTCGGAAAACTCAACAATCCCCGTTTTGTCGGAAACGCTGATTAACGCTCTGCGAATCGTCATGATTTTAGTTCCCCCTGTGTTTTTGTGATGATGTGTGGTGCTAATGTGATGTGATCTGTTGTGATGCGATGTGTCGTGATAGGTGTTGGGCAAAAATTTGTAATGAAATAAATGATAGCGTAAGAAAATTACGTTATTGTATATTCGGTCAAAATTAGCGTAAGAAAACTACGCTATTCTAGCTAATCCGGTCCTGGACGGGCTAATTATGGAGAAATGGGTGAATTTAGCGTAATTTTTTTACGTTATTTCTGGTCAGTTTAGCGATAACGTAAGAAAATTACGCTATTGGATTTAGAGTGTGTTACGGGCAATGCTCATTGTGCGGATACATAACCATAAGTGCGTCCATGCGGCTGAGTCTGGTGTTGGGAAGTAACCAGTTTGTTACAAGCAATGCTTATCATGCGATACTCATCCATAAGTGCGTCTATGCGGCTGGGTCCGGTGATGGGAAGTAACCAGTTTGTTACAAGCAATGCTCATCTTGAGGATACTCATTCATAAGTGCGTCCATGCGGCTGGCCAGGTTATGGGAAGTAACTAGTGTGATACCGGGCAAAGCTCATCGTGCGGATACCCATCCATAAGTGCGTCCATGCGGCTGAGTCCCATATCCCCATAGCCTGCTCGCTAATGCTCGTACGCTACCGGGATGTCCACCCACACCTCGCGGCTTTCGGCATTCAGCCGTACGCGCCCTTCGGCGATCCAGCCGATCACCTGCGGGTAGAGCTCATGCTCGACCGGCTGCAGTCGCGCGGCGAGCGTAGCCGCGGTATCGCCGTCTTCGATGGACACGGGCCGCTGCGCGATAATCGGCCCCGTGTCCATCCCGCCGTCCACGAAGTGGACGGTGACGCCGGTCACGCGCACGCCGGCGTCCAGCGCTTGCTCCATCGCTCGAATGCCGGGGAAAGCCGGCAAGAGCGATGGATGCACGTTGATCATGCGGCCGAAGTAAGGCGTCACGAGCGTGCTCGTGATGATGCGCATATAGCCGGCCAGCACGATCAGCTCCACGCGCGCGCCCTCAAGCGCCGCGAGAATCTCGCGCTCGTACGCCTCGCGGGACGGGTATGCCTTCGGGTCGAAGGCATGCACCGTCACGCCCAAGGCGTGCGCGCGCGCAGCGACAGGCGCCTGCGGCTTGTCGCAAACAAGAAGCTCGATGTGCGCATCGAGCTTCCCTGCGGCAATCGCATCCGCGATCGCCTGAAAATTGCTGCCGTTGCCCGAGGCAAACACCGCCAGCTTCAACTTACCGCGCCGTCTCATACGGTCGCTCCCGTAAAGGTAACCACGCCGTCGCCCGGCGTCACGCGGCCGATCAGATGCGCGTCCTCTCCTAGCTCGCGAGCGATACGCAATGCCTCGGAAGCTTGCTTGGCCGGCACGACCACAACCATGCCCACGCCCATGTTGAACGTGCGGAACATATCGCGATGCGAAATCTCGCCTTTGTCCTGCATCAACTGAAAGATCGGCAGAATCGGCCAGGACCCGTACTCGATGTCCACATTCACGCCGGCCGGAAGCACGCGCGGAATATTCTCAATGAAGCCGCCGCCCGTAATGTGCGCAAGCCCCTTTACCTCAACCTGTTTAATCAGCTCCAGCACAGATCGAACATACAACTTCGTCGGTTCAAGCAGCACGTGCCCCAGCTTCGCGCCGCCCAGTTCAGCCACTTCATCTTGCAAGGAGTAACCGTGCTGCTCGAGCAATAATTTACGCACAAGGGAGAATCCGTTGCTGTGTACGCCGCTGGAAGCAAGACCGATAACCGCGTCGCCCGGAGCGATTGAACGACCGTCAATCATCTTCTTGCGATCCACGATGCCTACCGTGAAGCCTGCGATATCGTACTCGCCTTCGCTGTACATGCCCGGCATTTCCGCCGTCTCGCCGCCGATTAACGCGCAACCGGACTCAAAGCAGCCGTCGGAAATCCCTTTGACAATCGCTTCAATCTTCTCCGGAATGACCTTGTCGCATGCCAGATAATCCAGGAAGAACAGAGGCTCCGCGCCTTGAACGACAATATCGTTCACGCACATCGCGACCGCATCAATCCCAATCGTGTCATGCTTGTCCATGGCAAAAGCGATCTTCAGCTTCGTCCCGACCCCGTCCGTACCCGAAACGAGCACAGGCTCTTCGTATTTGTCCTTGTTCAGTGCGAACAAGCCGCCGAAGCCGCCCAGATCCGCCATCACTTCAGGACGCATCGTGCGCTTCACGTGTTTCTTCATGCGTTCAACGGCTTCATTGCCTGCGGCGATGTCGACTCCCGCGTTTTTGTATGCGTCAGACACAAGTTCCACTCCCTTGAATTCATATATAGTTTTACGATCTAGCAGCCGCAGCCCTCTTTGGCATTTTCCGGCAGCACAGTAGGATAATCATTGTCAAAGCAGGCAAAACACATGCCCCGGTTCATCTCGCCCTCATGGATGCCAACCGCTTCCATCAGCCCCTCTTTACTGAGAAAGCTAAGCGAGTCCGCATTAATGGCCTGCCGAATCTCTTCCACTGTCCTGGACGAAGCAATCAGTTCCTTCCGATCGGGTGTATCGATGCCGTAAAAGCATGGGTTGATGAACGGCGGCGAGGAAATCCGCACATGCACTTCGGTCGCGCCAGCTTCACGAAGCATATTCACGATCCGCAGCGAGGTGGTCCCGCGCACGATGGAATCATCAATCATCACGACGCGCTTGCCCTCAACAACCTTGCGCACAGCGCTAAGCTTCATCTTCACGCCTTTCTCCCGCAGCTCCTGGCTCGGTTGAATGAACGTGCGTCCGGTGTATTTATTTTTGATCAGACCCAGCTCGTATGGAATGCCCGTCTGCTCCGCAAACCCGATGGCCGCGGAAATCGAGGAATCCGGCACGCCCGTCACCACGTCCGCGAACGCGAACGATTCCAGTGCCAGCTGCTGCCCCATGCGCTTGCGGGAGGAATGCAGATTCACATTGTTGATATCACTATCCGGCCGGGCAAAATAAATATACTCCATCGAACAAATCGCCCGCCGATTCATATCCGTGTACCGGTCCTCTGTGAGGCCGTCCTTGTCCAGAATCAGCAGCTCGCCCGGCTCGATGTCACGGACCCACTGCGCGCCGACCGTTTCCAGCGCGCAAGTCTCGCTCGCGAACACATAAGCGTCGCCGAGCTTGCCGATGGACAGCGGACGCAATCCGTGCGCGTCCGCGGCCACAAACATGCGGTCGTTCGTCATGATGAGGAAGACGAACCCGCCGATCAGACGGTTCAAGGCGTTCTTCATCGCCTGAACAATGTCGGATTCGGTCGAGCGCGCGATGAGATGCGCGATGACCTCGGTGTCGCTGGTGGTCTGAAAGATCGACCCCAACTGTTCCAACTCCGCGCGAATGTCCAGCGCGTTCGTGATGTTGCCGTTCGTGGCGATCGCCAGATCTCCGCCGCGGTACTTGAACACGAGCGGCTGCGCGTTCGCAAGCTTGCTCTCGCCCGCCGTGGAGTACCGCACATGGCCGATGGTGATCGAGCCCTTCAACGTATCCATGATATCGTTATTGAAGACCTCTTTCACCAGGCCCATGCCGCGGTGGTAATTGAACTGCGCCCCGCCGTCGGAGGCGCAGATTCCGGCGCTCTCCTCGCCGCGGTGTTGCAGCGCGTGAAGTCCGTAATAGGATAAAGCGGCCGCCTCGGAATGTCCGTAGATTCCGAAGACGCCGCATTCTTCTTTCAGCTTATCGAAGATGCCGTCAGGGCCAGCGCCCTGATTATAGTAATCGCCGGTCCAGCCGGGATGGCGGTCTGTGTTGTGTTCCGCATCTAGGTTGCGATCCGAACGTTTCTCCGAACCGCTAACCCCTGCCCTGTCAAGATTGCGCTCGCTTGAACGCTCCGCCAACGCAACGTTCATCCCCGCGCTTGAACTCATCAAACCCTCCGCCTGTCTTATTGCATCAGACATGGGATCGCATCCTTCCAGACTTGTTCTAGCTGCTCCACCTTCGCATCAATAACCGCCGCGCCGTTCACTTTCACCTGCAGATCCGTGCCGCCGACCGTACCGATGACCTGGAGGGGAACGCCTGCACCTTCAAACTTGGCTTTCAGCGCATCCACATTTGCCGGCGCAACCGACAACAGAATGCGTGATTGGCTTTCACTGAACATCGCGATATCGCTGCGCAAGCCTGCCGCCGCGAACTCAACGGATGCGCCTACGCGCCCGCTAATGCAGGATTCCGCCAACGCTACAGCCAGTCCGCCTTCGGACAAGTCATGCGCTGAGGCTACCAATCCCGCTTGGATCGCATCCAACACGCCGTCCAAGAGCTTCTTCTCCACATCCAGATCCAACGCTGGAGGACGTCCTTCGGTTACGCCGTGTACCGCGTACTGGAACTCGGAACCGCCAAGCTCCGCGCGCGTTTCGCCTAGCAACACGATCACGTCGCCTTCGCTTTTGAAACCTTGTGTCGTAATGTGGTCCGTATCATGAATCAGACCCACCATCCCTACAACCGGCGTCGGGTAGATCGCTCCGCGCGCATTCTCGTTGTACAAGGACACATTGCCGCCGATGACCGGTGTGTTCAGCTTCCGGCAAGCTTCCGCCATACCGTCTACCGATTTCTCCAGCTGCCAGAAAATTTCCGGCTTTTCCGGCGAACCGAAGTTCAGGTTGTCCGTAATCGCAAGCGGCTCCGCACCGGAACAAACAATGTTACGAGCCGCTTCGCTTAACGCGATCGCGCCGCCTACTTCAGGATCCAGGTAAACGAAACGGGAGTTGCAATCCGTCGTCATCGCCAGCGCCTTGCGTGTGCCCGGCACAAGAACAACCGCAGCGTCTGATCCCGGTTGAACGGCCGTGGATGTGCGCACCATGTAATCGTATTGACTGTAAACCCACTCCTTGGAAGCTACCGTTGGCGATGCAAGCACCTTTTTCAGCGCGCCCGTCACATCCGTCACTTCTTCATAGCGGTTCGTATCTACAGAAGCGTTCGCTTCGTAATAAGCAGGTACTTGAGAAGGCTTGTTGTACACCGGGCACTCATCTACGAGCGCATATACCGGCATGTCCGCTACGACTTCGCCATGCTGCATAATTTTCAGGCGTCCATCATCGGTTACCGTACCGACCTTCTCGCACAAAATACCCCAACGCTCGAAAATTTCCTTCGCTTGCGCCTCATCCTTCGGCTCGACAACGAACAGCATGCGCTCCTGGGATTCAGACAACATCATCTCATACGCCGTCATACCGACTTCGCGCTGAGGAACCTTGTCCAGATCCAACAACATGCCGTTGCCCGCTTTGGAAGCCATCTCGGCGGAAGAACAGGTCAGACCTGCCGCGCCCATGTCCTGGATGCCAAGCACGATGCCCGTATCAATAAGCTCCAGGCAAGCTTCCAGCACCAGCTTCTCCATGAACGGATCGCCGACTTGCACCGCCGGACGCTTCGCTTCGGACTCTTCCGTCAGCTCTTCCGATGCGAACGTAGCGCCGTGAATGCCGTCGCGGCCCGTTGCCGGACCTACATAGAACACAGGGTTGCCTACGCCTTTGGCTACACCGCGCTGGATTTTGTCATGATCAATCAATCCGACACACATCGCGTTAACCAACGGGTTACCTTCGTAGCTCTCGTCGAACATCACTTCGCCGCCGACCGTCGGGATGCCGATACAGTTACCATAGCCTGCAATACCGGATACCACATGCTCGAACAGGTATTTCACACGTTCGGATTCCAGCTTGCCGAAGCGCAGGGAATTCATCAACGCCACAGGGCGCGCGCCCATGGAGAAAATATCGCGGATAATCCCGCCCACACCTGTTGCCGCGCCTTGATAAGGCTCAATGGCGGAGGGGTGGTTATGGCTCTCGATTTTGAACACAACCGCTTGATTGTCCCCGATGTCCACGATACCCGCGCCTTCGCCCGGCCCCATCAATACGCGCTCGCCCGTCACGGGGAATTTACGCAGAACAGGCTTGGAGTTTTTATAGGAGCAATGCTCGGACCACATGACGCTGAATACGCCGATCTCGGTGTAGTTCGGCTGACGTCCCAGAAAACCGCAAACCTTCGCGTACTCGTCATCCTTAACGCCCATTTGCTGATAGAGTTTCTGTTCCGCGATCTGTGCCGCTGTCGGTTCCTTAGTTGTTAACTGCTGCGCCATGACGTTCCCTCCAAGTGTTCAGAATCGATTTAAACATACGTACGCCGTCTTCCGACCCCAGCAGCTGATTCATCGCCCGCTCCGGGTGAGGCATCATGCCAAGCACATTACCGGCTTCGTTACAGATTCCGGCAATATCATCTACAGAACCGTTCGGGTTCTCGCCCGCGTAACGGAATACAATCTGATTGTTCGCTTTCAACCGCGCCAGTGTCTCATCGTCACAATAATAGTTGCCTTCGCCGTGAGCAATCGGAATATTGATCTCTTCGCCAGCCGCGTACTCGCTTGTGAACGGTGTCGCATTGTTCTCAACACGCAGCTTGGTGGAATGACAACGGAATTTCAGGGATTCGTTACGGCGCATTGCGCCCGGCAGCAATCCTGCTTCCAGCAGAATCTGGAACCCGTTGCAGATCCCGATGATCGGCTTTCCTGCTTCAGCTGCCTTCACAACCTCGTTCATGACCGGAGCAAACCTCGCAATCGCCCCGCATCTCAGATAATCGCCGTAGGAGAAGCCTCCCGGTACGATAATCGCATCATATTTGGAAAGGTCCGTTTCGGTGTGCCACACGTAATCTACGCTTTCGCCCACGTCCTGAACCGCTTTGTAACAGTCAATGTCGCAATTGGAACCCGGAAATACTATAACTGCAAAGTGCATGTGATATCCCCCTAGTCTTTAGAAATGTTATACAGCCTGCAATTCGTATCTGTAGTCCTCAATTACCGTATTGGCCAGCAATTTCTCGCACATCGCTTTCACGCGCGCTTCCGCTTCGCCTTGATCCGCCGTATCCAATTGAAGCTCCAGGTATTTACCGATGCGTACACTGCCCACTTCCGCGAATCCCATGGAATGCAATGCGCCTTGGACTGCGCTGCCTTGCGGATCTAGAACATTTTGCTTAATTGTGACATAAACTGTTGCCTTTAACATCGATAATGACCTCCCCGGAATGATGCGCTCTTCGCGCCGATGATCTTCTTCGTACTTATATGTGCAAAATAATGCCTGACTTGCAATCTTGCCAATCCCCTAAATATTCAACTTCACGCCGCTAACGAATCGTAGCAACCTTATTTCCGCAAAATCTACTGTTTTAAAACTCTAACGAATCACAGCAACGCTATTCTATTAAAATGAGCTTGTTTCACTGGTTTACAGACACATTAGCGTTACCTGGATTCGTTAGAAATCAGAAGAGTTGAAATCCTGCCAAATAGCGTTACCTGAGTTCGTTAGAATCCTGATACCGTGCTGATTAGTTAAACGCCAAGTCACCCTGCACATGACCCAATAGTTCTACTTTAAGCAACAAGCACCTTTTACACCGTCAATCTGCCCAAAATATCCTTATACCGCCGCGATGTTTCTTCCACAACCGAAGCCGGAAGCGGTGCGGGCTCGCTGTTCTTGTCCCATCCAGAACCGGCCAGGTACGTGCGCACGGGCTCTTTGTCCATCGAGTCAATCTCGATATCAAGCGCATAGTTTTCACGAGCCCAGAAACGGGACGCGTCCGGTGTGAAAATTTCATCAATCAGGATCAACTCGCCGTCTACCATTCCAAACTCAAACTTGCAATCCGCCAGAATGATGCCGCGTTTCTCGCAATACGCTCTAGCAAACTCATAAAGCTCGATACTCTTTTCCTCTAACTGTTCTGTCAGAGCAACGCCGACCATTTCCTTCATCTGATCCACGGAAATATCCTCGTCATGTCCCACATCGTTCTTCGCCGCCGGCGTGAACAGAGGCGTCTCAAAACGTTGATTCTTCCGCATACCTTCCGGCAATGGGATCCCGTTCACTTCGCCGTTCTGCTGATACTGTCTCCATCCGCCGCCTGTAATGTATCCGCGCACGACACACTCGATATCGATTCGTTCCGCCTTGCGGGTTACCATGATGCGGTCTCTCAACACGTCCCGGCCTTCCGCGGTAATCAGTTCACCAAGCTTATCAACATCGGTATGCACCACATGATTGCGAATAATGCCTTCCGTTTGCTTGAACCAATACTTGCTGAGCAGGTTCAACACGTTCCCTTTATCCGGTACCGCCGGGCTGAGCACGTAGTCGAAAGCCGAAATTCGGTCAGTTACCACGATAAGGAACAGTTCCCCAAGGTCGTATAGCTCCCGAACCTTTCCTTTGTACAGCAGCGGAACATTCACATAAGGTTGTGCGGTATCAATCGCGGTTGCGTTCATGAGCTTTAACTCCTTTATTCTATAGTCCGGCTCGCCTCTCCCGGCTGCCTTCCTAGATCAATTCAAGCTTCTTAAAGATCGTATCCACATGCTTCAGATGCCATGCCGGGTTAAAGCAGTCCGCAATTTCTTCCGCCGAAAGATGCTCCCCGATTACTTCATTCGCTTCAACGATGTCACGGAACGAGCGTTGCTCTTCCCACGCCAGCATCGCTTGCGGCTGCACTGTGTCGTATGCTTGCTCGCGGCTCATACCTTTGTCGATCAGCTTCGTCATCACGCGGCCCGAGAACGGGACCCCGTACGTGCTTTGCATGTTGCGTTTCATGTTTTCCGGGAACACCGTCAAGTTCTTGATAATGTTACCCAATCGGTTCAGCATGTAATTGAGCAAGATTGTTGCATCCGGCAAAATCACGCGCTCCACCGACGAATGCGAAATATCGCGTTCATGCCAGAGCGTCACGTTCTCGTAAGCGGAAATCATATGACCGCGAATGACACGAGCCAGACCGGAAATATTCTCGCAGCCGATCGGATTGCGTTTGTGAGGCATGGCGGAGGAACCTTTTTGACCCTTAGCAAAAGCTTCTTCCACCTCGCGGAACTCACTCTTCTGCAAAGCGCGAATTTCCGTTGCGAACTTGTCCAGGGATGTCGCTACCAGCGCCAAAGTGGCCATGTATTCCGCGTGACGGTCACGTTGCAGGGTTTGGGTGGAGATCGGCGCAGGCGTTGTGCCTAACTTACGACACACGATGGCTTCTACTTGCGGATCGATGTTGGCGTAGGTGCCGACCGCTCCGGACATTTTGCCGAATTGTACGCCGTTTGCCGCATGCTGGAAGCGCTCCAGGTTCCGTTTCATCTCTTCATACCAGAGCGCCAGCTTCAAACCGAACGTTGTCGGTTCCGCGTGAACGCCGTGGGTGCGCCCCATCATCGCCGTGTCTTTGTGTTCAATCGCTTTATTTTTCAGAATTTCGATGAAATTCGTGATGTCCTTCTCCAATATGCCGTTCGCCTGTTTCAAAAGATACCCCAATGCCGTATCCACAACATCCGTGGACGTCAGACCATAGTGAACCCATTTGCGCTCAGGCCCCAGGGTTTCGGACACCGCGCGGGTAAAGGCGATTACATCATGACGCGTTTCCAGCTCGATTTCGTTAATGCGGTTAATGTCGAAGCCCGCGTTCTTGCGAAGCTCCACGGTGTCTTCTTTCGGGATAACGCCCAGTTCCGCCCAAGCTTCACACGCGCACAATTCCACTTCCAACCAAGCTTTGAATTTGTTCTCTTCTGTCCAAATGGCCGTCATCTCGGGCCGGCTGTAACGTTCTAGCATAAGTTTAAGTCCTCCAAATGTTTGTTTTCTCTATCCATTGCAAGGCGGCATCCGTAGATTTCGCGAGTACGTTGACGTGGCCCATCTTGCGCTTGGCGATGGCCTCGGCTTTGCCGTAAAGGTGAAGCTTCGGATGTGCTGCCTGATCTTGATCTGTTGTATTTATTGTGTTTGTTGTCTGGACTGGATCCGCTCCAAAATGCCGGATGATCGGCTCAACATGTTCCCCGAGCACGTTCACCATCACGACCGGGGTCAGCAAATCCGTAGACCCCAGCGGTAAATTGCAAACCGCGCGGATATGCTGTTCAAACTGGGAAGTCACACAGGCTTCCATCGTATAATGCCCCGAATTATGCGGGCGCGGCGCTAGCTCGTTCACGTACAACTCGCCGTCCTGCGTAACGAACATTTCCACCGCGAGCAGCCCGACCGCCTCCATTGAGGATGCGATGCGGACGGCCAGTTCCTCCGCGCGCGCAGCCACTTCAGGCGATACTCGCGCAGGCACGATGGACAGATGCAGAATGTTATCCACGTGGACGTTCTCCGCGGCAGGGAAAGCTTTCACCTCGCCGCGAGGGCTGCGTGCCGCGATAACGGACAACTCCATGCTGAAGTCGATGAACTTCTCCAGCACCAGCTCCGTCTTCGCCTGGCTGAGGGTGTTAAACGCGTCTTCGATCTCGTCCGCGCTTCGGATCACCCACTGGCCTTTGCCGTCGTAACCGCCTGTCGCGGTCTTCAGCACGCATGGCGTGCCGAACCGCGCTACCGCCTCCCGTAGCTCATCCGCGCTGCGGACTTCGGCGTACGGCGCAACCTTCACGCCCGCCGCCTCGATGGCCCGCTTCTCGCGGAGCCGGTGTTGCGTCGTGTGCAGCAGCTTGCTGCCTTGGGGAACGTAACTTTCCCCAGTCAGCATCGCGGCCACGTCCGCGTCCACGTTCTCAAACTCGTACGTGATGACGTCCGACCTGCGCGCCAATTCGCGCGCGGCCTGTGCATCGCCGTACGAGGCGACGATCTGCTCGGACACCTGCCCGCAGGGGGCGTCCGGCGTCGGATCCATCGCGATGAAGCGGTAGCCCATCGCGCTTCCGGTCAGGGCCAGCATGCGTCCCAGCTGGCCGCCGCCGAGAATGCCGATCGTGCTGCCCGGCGGGATCACGCGCTCGGCACCTCCGGCTTGTCCGGCCGCACCGCGTATATCACGCTCTTCAGTCACTCCCGCCCCACTGCTCACGCCAGCACCGCTCACGTCCGCTCCACTGCTCACACCAGCACCGCTCAAGCCCGCTGCTTCGCTCACATCTGCTCTCGCTTCGCTCATAGCTCGACCGCTCCCAGCTTGTCGCTCGTCTCCAGCACCGCGTCCCGCGTGCGCTCTCGGCGCTCGCGCACCTTGCGCTGCAAATCCTTGTCGCTTGCGCCAAGGATCTGCGCGGCAAGCAAGCCGGCGTTGATCGCGCCCGCCGGCCCGATCGCGACCGTGGCGACCGGGATGCCCCCCGGCATCTGCACGATCGAGAGCAGCGAGTCCAGTCCGTTCAGAGAGGACGACTTCACGGGCACGCCGATGACCGGCAGCTCCGTCTTCGCCGCGACCATGCCCGGCAAGTGCGCCGCGCCGCCAGCGCCAGCGATAATAACTTGCAAGCCGCGCTCAATCGCCGTCTCTGCATACTGGAACATCAAATCCGGCGTACGGTGCGCCGACACGACCTTCTTCTCGTAAGGGACGCCTAATTCGTCCAGTACGCCGCAAGCGCCTTTCATAGTCTCCCAATCCGATTGGCTTCCCATAATAACTCCGACTCGTGCTGTCATGTGCGATCAACCTCTCCCTGTGCGCTATAATGCGAATACCCCCGTACAAAACAAAATCGCCCAGCGCTGATCACAGCCTTCCGGACGACGAAACAAAAAAATTACAGGCGTCAATCCCGAATTTCTCTGGTTCTCGTAGTCCAAAAATTTAAGGTTCTTGGGTAGAAACGTCCGGGCCTTATCCCCGAGTATATACGAGTGTATTCGATTGATTTCGACAAATAATGCTATATCTCTTATGGCAAATACCTAACATGTCCATTATACCTCAACGGGTAAAATAAAACGAGCATGTTTAGTCTAACAGCCCCCCTCCCCCCATGTCAACCAAAAGGCGAACAATTAATTATTCATGTAATATTATAGTTCGGAAAACGTTAGCAAAATTACTTTCGACATATAGTAAGTGTATTTCCCATAAATTGGTCATCTGATCTCGCTATGATACAATGAATGTACTATGCACACCCGAAGGAGGCTTTTCTTATGAAAATCGCTATTGCCGGAGGAACCGGATTTGTCGGAGGACATTTAACGGAGTACTTTGCAACACGCGGTGATGAAGTGATTATCCTTACCCGGAGTGTGCCCGCGGCATCGCGCCGTGATGTCCGGTATCTGACCTGGGAGGACAAATCCGCGCTGACAACGGAGCTTCAAGGGTTGGATGCATTAATCAATCTCGCCGGTTCTTCCATTAATCAACGATGGACGCCCAAAGGCAAGGAGCGCATTCTGCAGTCCCGTCTTACTATAACCTCTAAACTGGCTGAACTCACAGCCACCCTGAAACCTAAACCGGCAGCCGTCATTAACGCTTCGGCCATCGCCATTTACGGTACCTCCGAAACTGACACATATAATGAAGAAAGCCCTGCGCGGATTACGGATTTCTTGGCGGATGTGGTGCGGCAATGGGAACGGGCGGCGGACCAGATTCCAGCGGAGAGATTGGTTAAATTACGATTGGGATTGGTGTTGGGGAAGGATGGCGGTGCATTGGGCAAAATGGTGCTGCCCTACCGCCTAGGCGCCGGCGGCCGGATCGGTTCGGGCGAGCAGTGGCATTCCTGGATTCATATCGACGATCTCGTTCGACTCGTCGATTTCTGTATCCGCGATACGTCTATGCGCGGACCGGTGAACGCCGTGGGCCCGGAGCCGGTGACGAATGACACCTTCGGCCGCACGATCGGCCAAGTGCTGCACCGTCCCCATTGGTTGCCGGTGCCTTCGTTCGCCATGAAAGCCGCGCTGGGCGAGCTTTCCTTGCTGTTGCTTGAGGGGCAGCGCGTATTGCCCGCCGCGGCGCTTGCCCATGGCTTTTCCTTTCAGCATCCGACGCTGAAATCCGCTTTAGTAGATTTACTGCATTAATTACTGCATGCCCATCCTATATGCATAATTTACCTCCTTTTACAGAACAGTATGGTTATGTCTGTAGAAGGAGTGTTTGATTTTGCCCAAAATGAGATATCGCATGGCATTGCTGTTCCTCACTTTCGTGCTGATGTTGGGTTCCGCATGCGGAAATGACAAGAAAGAGAAAGCTCAACCAACGGATGAGAACGCGACCACAGAAGATCAAGCTGATCCCACCGTTTCAAAAGTCAGCTCCATTAACATCATTACACTGCAAGTCGAATTTAACAAAGCGTTGCCGAAAGAAGCGGTGGAACTGGAGACGGCGAAAAAGAATTTTGTATTCGATAACGGCCTCTCCATCGTCAATGTCCCTCAGCTAAAATCCGGATCTAAATCTACGTATATCGTACCTGTGACCTCACAGCAAGCCGGAACAAACTATAATCTCACCTACAATGGTAAGAAAACGGTGAAGTTTCAGGCGAATACAACCAAGATTCCGTTCCATCTGTCCAGACAGGTAACAGCGGATACGTTCGAGTTGGAGTCGTTCCGGGATGATGGTGTGACGGATTACGGGTATGTAATTGAGGCATATCGTAAAGGCAGAGGGGACCTGGCGTTCGAGTTGGATAACGAAAATACGGCCAAGGGCAAATCATTTCTGATTATCTCCTCCCTGCGCGATCGGGAAGTCGTGATTACACCGGCAGGCGGCAAACCCATCCCAGCAAAATATGTCCCCTTCACTCAGTCAACGGATGGTCTCCAAGAACCTAAGTTTCGTTTGCCTGAAGGACAGGTGCTGCAAAGCGGTACTTCCTATACGGTTTCCGCGGACTGGATCGAAATGAGAGATGACAACTTCGTCGCGGAAACCGTTGAACCTTTGAAGATCATAAGCGGTGCCTCCGTATCGGATACAGCGGTCAATATTACCTTGTTCGCGGATCCGAAGGATGAGTTATTCGCCGGCCGTTCCGTAAAGCTCACCAGTGATGCGGGCGAAGTGATGGCAATGTATAAGTATCAGTCGCGCAAAAATGCAACCGGAACGTTCGAGCTTCAGGACGGGGCGAAGCTGAAAACGGGTGTGGTTTATAGAGTGGAGCCGGTAGGCAACTGGGCGACCGCCGATAATGTTGAAGTGACTACTACACCTGCACCGAAGAAGTAATACTATTAGCTGTTGATTGGCTGCTCGAACGATGGAAGGACACTCTAACGAATCCTGGTGACGCTTAAAGCCCTTATTGACTTACATTGGAATTCTAACGAACTGTAGAGGACCTTAGAACATGAATCTAACCCGATTTGGTCCAAATAGCCCTCTAAGCCTCATATAGATTCGTTAGAATTCCAATTGTGTGCATAACGGCTTCTAAGCATCGCTACGATTCGTTAGATTATTCCCTTCGCTAAAAAATACAAAAAAACCTGATTTGTCTTAGAGACAAATCAGGTTCTTTCTGTTGCTTGGCAACGTCCTACTCTTCCAGGACCCTGCGGTCCAAGTACCATCGGCGCTGAAGGGCTTAACGGTCGTGTTCGAGATGGGTACGCGTGGTTCCCCTTCGCCATTGTTACCAAACTGTTGAAGGTTTGATCCTTCAAAACTGAATGTGAATGAATGAGAGCTTTGCTTGCAAAGCTAGCTTCGTAAGCATGCTCAACGCGTTAACCTGTTAATTCAGGTAATTTGGATAAGCCCTCGACCGATTAGTATTCGTCAGCTCCATGCATTGCTGCACTTCCACCCCGAACCTATCAACCTCGTCGTCTTCAAGGGGTCTTACTAATTGGGAAATCTCATCTTGAGGGGGGCTTCGCGCTTAGATGCTTTCAGCGCTTATCCCGTCCGTACATAGCTACCCAGCGATGCCTCTGGCGAGACAACTGGTACACCAGCGGTACGTCCATCCCGGTCCTCTCGTACTAAGGAC